>DAOUZE010000123.1 GCA_030665765.1 Filomicrobium sp. | reverse complement strand
TTCAGCGGTTACGAGAATAAAAAAAAGCCCCCAGGACGGTGATCCGAGGGGCAGGATTGGGTAATTTTTAGCCACAGGCGAGCCGATTAAGCCGCAGCCACGACCTGCAGTAAACAGCCCGCGCAACCTCATGCACAGCTTCTATTCACTACGACTACAGGTGTAATGCCAACACGCAGGCAGAAACGATAAAAATCCCGATTATCCGTCGTCACGGTCTTGTCTGCGAAGCCTCGGCGATAAACTGCAAGTCGCTCACTAAAACACTCCAGCCTCTAGGCCGGCGGCCATAGCAAGTCCGAGCTCCTCACATTGCGTAGCAAATTCGGCCGAGTAATCACCGCGGCAAATCAACGGCGGCTGCACTTCCTTCCATCGCAAACCGGTTACGATGGTCTCCACGCCGCGTAGCGTACCGGTGCCATCATGGCCAGCGCGTATATAGAGCGCGTAAGGCAAACCCTGCTTTTCTTCCTGGACCGGATAGTAGGTGCGGTCGAAAAAATCCTTAAGCGCACCGGACATGTAGCCGAGATTTTCCGTAGTCCCGAGTATAATTGCGTCGGCCGCACGAACGTCGTCCGGACCTGCCTCAAACGGTGTTAGCGCTCGCACTCTAACTCCAGAGATATCTGCATGATGGGCCCCACGGATAACCGCGTCGCGCAGCGCGCGCGTGTTTTCCGAAGGCACATGAGAGATAATCAAAAGCAGCTTCATGGAATAATCTGAGGAGACCTCTTCTATACCATCGAGCGTAGGTAATTTCACCGTCATGTCGGTGGCTCGTAGATCTTCTGTCTGTATTTCTCAGTGGCGCACTCGCCCGTGGACCGATCGGTAAGACCTATACCGAAGTTGATGTCCTCCGTCTTGCTTCCAGGTAGGCTTGAGACCACGCAACCCTCGCCTGCTCATAACCGAGACGCCAACATGAAACCGTTCCGTTGGACCATCACAAAACGCGAGCAACTTGGTACGCTCATAGATAAACCAGGCTCGATCAATCTTATTCGGCGAGACTTCCTTTCTGACATCCGTGAGGTTTCGGCGCGTATAGTTGCGCTTGGTGAGGACTCCGATCTCGCGTTCATCGGCCGAACACCAGAAAACTTCTTTGATTACCTAAGTGGTGTGTTCTCCAACGTTGATGAAGCTCCGGCGCTTCATCTGGTGCATTTCTCATTGCGCTGGTCTGGTCCGAAAGGTGTCCGCTCAATCGAATCTAAAACGCTAAACGGCTTCTTTGACTACCTCGTGGATGAAGGTGTCGATGCTACTTCAATCAGCCAAAGTGCAAAGCCGCTGGCACTTGTTGATTTCGTCGCTTCTGGCGGCACCATTAATAACTTTGTCGAGCTGTCGCGTTCGCAAGCAGAACGCTACGGTATCGATTGGAATGCGGTGCAGCGACGACTGCGGATTCTTGGTCTTCGTGCGCGCACACACAATAGTCCGAACACTTGGCGTTGGGAGCAACACCAAGATTGGCTGCATCTGATCCCGGATGCAACTATCAAGAATGTGTCGGCGCCAGCGCATCTGCTTTATCATCTAGCAAATGATCAACCTAAGGTGACGCATTCATTTCATCCTGGACGCTGGGGGGGCGATGGCACAGACGACCACCATGTTACAGATGAGCAGAAACAAGCGCTTGGTCTGGCGGTTCAGCTCTTTGATGCTGGCCGCGATCGCAAAGAACGATTACAATTTGCCAGTCTCATCGCTAATTCGCAGGAGATGCGTCAAGCAGCAACGAGGCGCTTGGTGTCGCGTCTTAAAGGTAAATAGCTCTGCACGCTCGCAGGCGCGGCGTTCAGAGACCGTCAACTGCGAGCGAAAGCTTGTCACGCACGCTCGCTTGTGGGAATGGCGTAGTATTCTTCCTCAAGGGCTTCCTTCAGGATCAAATTGTCGAGCGTCAGCTCAGAGACCGCGCTCTTCAGCCGTTCGTTCTCGCGCTCGAGATCCTTGAGCTTCTTTGCCTGGTCAAGCTTCGGACCGCCGTAGTACCGGCGCCGTCGATAATAACTCTGCTCCGAAATTCCCAAGCCTCGGCAAATTACGCCGGCCGCATCAGCCCGGCTCAGCTTCACCTCTGCTTCCCGCAACATGCCGATAATCTGCTCTCTTGAGTACCGCTTCCGTGCCATTCGATCGTCTCCTCATCTGAGGTTCGAAATAGCCGGATTCGCTTAGTGAGAATGTTACCGTCTCTGGGGAGCAGGCCAGCCCGATCCCCTGAAGCAGATCCTTGAAAGGGGGAGCGGCCTAGTGAGCGAGCCTTTCTTTTTGTCACGAACTTCTTCGGACTGGTGATGCGTCGATCCGACAGAACGTTTCTCATGAGCAGCCGACTTTTGGATTAGCTCGCCCTGGATAATCACGCGGAGTGCTTTATGGTTCGCAGCGCGAGAGGCCTGAAGCTTCTCAGAACGTTGACCTTACAGCGCGGAGGATGACATGGGACTCCTTAACGGACGGCTCCTTGCCGCGGGCATCCTAGCTGCAGGCACGGGCTTTATGGCGGCTCCGGCAGCGGCGGAGGCCGCCAAGTGCGGAACAAACGACACGATCACCGTGGCGCAGATGAGCTGGTTTTCGGGTGGCGTGATGGCCTTTGTCACCAAGAAGATTCTAGAAGAAGGCTACGGTTGCAAAGTGCAGCTCCAGCCGGGAGACACGGTGCCGACTGCGAGCACCATGCTGACACGAGGCCGGCCGGACATTGCCCCAGAGATGTGGATCTCACTAATACCCGATGTTTGGGAACGGATCGAGAAATCCGGCAAGTACTTTGTGGCAGGGCAGCTCTATACTAACGGCGGCATCTTAGGTTGGTGGGTCCCCGCGTATGTCGCTAAAGAGCATCCGCAGCTCAAGTCCATCAGTGACTTGAAAGATAATTGGAAGCTCTTTGTCGACCCCGGTCAACCGAACAAGGGACGCCTCTACAATGGCCCGCCCGGTTGGGGCGGCTCAGTCGTGACAGCCAATCTCTTCAAGGCTCTGGATCTTGGCAAGACGTTCGAACTCTTTTCGGCTGGGTCGGGGGCTAACCTGCAAGCTGCGATCGCACGAAAAGTCGCCCAGAAACAGGCGATCGTCACCTTCTACTGGGAGCCGACCGCCGTCATTTCCCGCTACAATCTCGTTCGGCTCGACACACCACCTTACGACGCGCAGGAGTACGCGTGCCTCAGCCAAACCGACTGCGCCGACCCGCAGGTGACCGGCTGGCAGACCACCAGAATCGACATTGCGGTCGCCACGCCGCTCAAACAAAGCGCGCCCGCGCTGGTCGACTTTCTCTCAAAGATGCAAATTCCGAACGAAGCAATGAACAAGGTGCTCGCCTGGGGTGACTCGAATCATGCCAGCCTGCAGGACACGGCCGAATACTTTTTCAAAACCTATCCCCAAGTCTGGACTCAATGGATGCCCGCGAAGGCTGTCGAAGCGATCAAGAAGAGCCTCAAGTGATCTGAACCAATGCATCCGGCTGCCGACAGGACCAAGAAGGACACGATGTGGCCGACAATTTTCCCGACCTTATAGATATGCGTGCCGTGCGCAGCGCCATCGACGGTTGGTTCAATGGTATTGTATCAAGCTACGGACAAGCGCTTGAAACGGCATTTCTACCGGTCCTGCGCCTGCTCAACGGGATCGAAGACTTCCTACTTTGGGTGCCTTGGTTCGTCTTGATCCCGGTCGTCGCTCTCGTCAGCTTCGCGGCCACCCGTGACTGGCGAATGCCGATCGCAGTGATCGTGATGCTGTTCCTGACAGGAGTCCTTGGGCTCTGGCAGCCTGCCATGGCGACCGTCGCTCTGATGCTCACGGCAACGCTGTTCGCGATTGTCATCGGCATTCCGGTTGGCATTCTCATGTCATTCTCCAATCGGCTACAGGCCGTCATGCTGCCGGTACTGGACGTGATGCAGACGATGCCCATCTTCGTCTATCTGATCCCGTTCGTGATGCTCTTTGGGCCCGGCAAGATACCGGCGCTACTGGCCACGATCGTTTTTTCCGTTCCCCCCCTGGTCCGGCTGACCAACCTTGGCATTCGAGAGGTGAACCCGGAGGTGATCGAGGCCGTCACCGCATTCGGGGCCACACCGATGCAAAAACTATTCGCCGCCCAGCTTCCGCTCGCCACACCGACCATCATGGCGGGCATCAACCAGACCACGATGATGGCGCTGTCCATGGTCGTTATCGCCTCCATGATCGGGGCGGGAGGTCTCGGCTACGAGGTCCTGCAGGGCATTCAGCGGCTGGATGTGTCGCGCGGTCTGTTCGCCGGACTAGGCATCGTCTTCCTCGCGATCATCTTCGACCGCCTCGTCCAAGCCTACGGCAAACGGGTGCAGAAGCATCTGGAAGCCGGCAACACATAGCGGAGGTGCATGTCCAGGTGGCGGACCCGAAGATAAGAATTGAGCGGGTTTCGAAACTCTTCGGACCGGACCCGCAGGCGGCCCTCCCCCTTCTGGACACCGATGCGTCGAAGGCGGAGATCATGGAGCAAACCGGCAGTATCGTGGGTCTCCGCAATGTCGACCTCGATATTGCGGGCGGCTCGATTTTTGTTGTGATGGGATTGTCTGGATCGGGCAAGTCGACCCTCATCCGGCACATCAATCGCTTGATCGAACCAACGGCGGGCCGAATCCTAGTCGACGACACCGATGTCGTTAGTCTGTCGAAAGCCGCGCTGCGCGAGCTGCGCCTACATCGCGTTTCCATGGTCTTCCAGAATTTCGGCCTGTTGCCCAACAAGACCGTTATCGACAACATCGCGCTGGGCCTGCGCTTTGCTGGCGCCACCAATTCACGGGCACGCGACCTGGCGATGGAGCAGGTCGAGCGGGTCGGCCTCAAGGGATTCGAGAAGCAGTATCCGCGCCAGCTTTCGGGCGGCATGCAGCAACGCGTCGGTCTCGCCCGAGCACTCGCGACCAACGCGGAAATCTTGCTCATGGACGAGGCCTTTTCTGCGCTTGATCCGCTGATCCGCCACGACATGCAGTCCCAGCTCCTTGAGCTGCAGGCCGACTTAAAAAAGACCATCGTATTTATTACACATGATCTCGACGAGGCGCTTAGGATCGGCGATCAGATCGCCATTCTGAATGATGGCAGCCTCAGTCAATGTGGCACTGGGGAGGAGATTTTGCTGCATCCGGCAGACGGTTACGTCAAGCGCTTCGTGCGGAACGTGGATCGCGCCCGGGTAATCACGGTCTCAGCCGCCGCGCGCAAGATGCCGACCATAACGTGCGCCGAGATCTCAATCGACAAGATCGCTCGCCTCCTCTCGGCTGAAGACGCACAGGCCGTCTTCATCGTCGATGATGAAGGCCAGCCGACGGGCGCGATTTCGGCTACAAGCGTTGCACACCATACCGACGACAGCTATTGGCGGGACCCGAAGCACGTTCTGCCGGTCACTCGCGTCTCCTACGACACTATTCTCGCTAATGCCTTATCGGATGTCGCCGAAAGCGAGGCCCCTGTCGCTGTGGTGGACGAACGCGGTCGGATGATTGGTGCCATTTCCAGGCAGAGCGCGCTAGAGGCGATGGCCGGAACGAATGGGCCCTCCAACAGTGCCAAGTGCTGAGGTTTAGCGACCGCCAAGAGAATAAAGCCTGAAATGGTCGCTCAAGAGCTGCCGCACCCGCCCAATCCAACCCTTTCTGGTGCAATCCAGAAAATCGTGTCGTCAGAAGGTGGAACATACATCGACTTTCTTCATGATGCGCGGCACCTACCACTCTCGCGTTAGATGGCCAAGAACCTGCAGAGCTTTGGAGAAGGGTAGTGAGGTCGGCTTCTGTTCGTTGTCACAATCTTTGAGACCTTTACCGCTCGGCTTAGTGAAGGATCTGGGCCATCCTTTGGGTTGATCTAGGCGGCTTGCCGTTCGTGGTGCAAGCGGCGTTGTTCGAATGTGTTTCGTTTGATCCTTTCTCTGTTCAACAAGATGGTCTAGCCGCGCCCGAAGTAGACATCGGCGGGTGTGAGATTGCCGAGGCTCTCGTGGTAGCGGCGATGATTGTAGTGACCGACGAAGTCATCGGTCGTAACCTACATTGCGGCAGGAATGCCCGCGAAGTAATTGCGGCCAAGCCAGGTTGCAATATCCCGCTTGAGGCGCGTTGGACCGGTCAATCTTATTCGCTTGTCGCGCAGTGCTTGTCCAAGCCCGATGTCCCCCATCCAGACGCCAGTTAGCGTGCGCACGTCTGTCGAGATCGTAAGATCCACCTCGTGACCAGGGTCCTTCATACACACGTCGACCTCGCCATCCTCAATGACCAGCCACCAGCGACGGAACTTCGCATCGAAATCGCCGAACTCGACATGCAATGTCGTCCGTCCCGAACCGAAATACGCCGCATTAATTGTCCGGTGAATGTCCCACATTAGTAATGAGGGATCGAGGTCTTCTGGCGCGAGCTTGCTGCGGGCCCAGCGGTGTCCCCAAATACCCATCTGCAGAATGACCGGCTTAAGTTCGAGACCTGCTTCAGTGAGCGTGTATCTGATGCCGTCCTCCGTCTCAGTTCGTGCAACGACACCAGCGGCTTCAAGAGACTTTAGCCGCGAAGACAATAAGGAAGGCGAGATCAGTGGAAGACCACGGCGCATAGCGTTGAAAGTCTCACTACCCGCCCCCAGTTCGCGGATGATGAGATTGGTCCAACGCTCGCCGAGAATCTCGGACGTTTTTGCTATTGGGCAGAATTGACCGTATCGGCTCATAGCGAACAAACTAGATCAACACCGGGAGCAGCTCCAATTCAAAATTTGTACCTAGATCTGCTCCGGTGTTCCTGGCCTCACATTCCAGATCGGTCTTCATTTCATTGTCTTGATCGACCGCTTCGCCCGACACGTGGGGATTGAAATATTCGGCTCAGCTGTTCCTCACGACAGTATCAATACAAATTTTAGACTAGATAGTCAGCACACGATTCCGGGATCATGCCCTTCTTACCGCAACCCATGCGAGGAGAACGAGGATGTTGCCCCCACAGTTCAGGTTCTGGTTGTTCGACAAGATGTCCGTTAAGACGATGCGCTATGTCAGCGCCATTCCCGACCGCCAGGCCGCGGGTCTGACAAAGGAAGTCTACCATATGATCCGCGAGGATTTCTTCCGAAACGGGTCGCTGACCAGCCGCTCGAAGGTTCCCGAGCTTATGGCGGCAATTTGGATAGCCGGACGAGAATCCATGCTCGTCGAAGACAAGGTTGACAGAACCAGCAAGGATGCAATCTGCGCGGTGCTCTCGCAAATAAACGACTGCCCGTATTGCGAGGATATGTTGGTCAGCCTGGTTCATGCTAGCGGCGAACACGAGGCAGCCGAAGACATCTTTGGGCGAAATGGTCTTGATTCAACGGACCTAGAGTTGCGCGATCGGCTCGAATGGGTGCAAGCGATTTCGACTCCCGGGGCAGATTACGTGCCGCCTAGTCCATTTTCTAGGGCGCAGATGCCGGAAATTCTCGGCACGCTCCTGGCAATGAGTGACATCAACCGGTTCAGCCACGTCGTTATGGAAGACTCGCCCGTTTCCGCACCGCTCGGAGTGCAGGCTGGCAAGGCGCTACAGCTTCGTCTTTTTGGTTCGGAGCTAGTTCCGACACGGCGCTTGCCACTCGAACCGGGCCGGGCGCTCTCGCTTCTGCCCCAGGCGGACCTGCCCGAAGACCTCGCTTGGGCAGAACCGAACCCGCGCATTGCAGATGCTTTGGGTCGCTACGCGGCTTCCGTGGAGCGCGAAGCGGCGTTAGTGATTTCCTCACAAGTGAGGCAGGCGGTTGCGCAGTCGCTAGCGACATGGCAAGGCGAACAAATGCCTATCAGCCGTTCCTGGGTTGAGAGCGATCTTGTCGGTCTTGCCGGTGAAGATCTCAATATTGCGCGCCTTGCAATCGTGCTTGCTAAAGCACCCTATCAGGTTGACGGGACTTTGGCAGAGGCTGTTCTTGGACTTGAGCGAGACGAAGCTCGGTTTGTCAGAATTCTGGCCTGGGCGTCATTCACTGGCTCTAGGCGCTTTGTAAACCTGATTGCGCGCCAGTCGACTCAAGAGAACTCTCAACGTATTGCGAAACTGCCCGTAGCCACAAAACAGTATGCGCCCGAGCTCGCAAATTAGCTGCCGCAAGACGCCAGGGCACAGGTCCTGGCGTCACCAGCCTTATTGAGCCACGGAAGAGCCAGTTTGGACCCTGTCGGGTAGATGAGGAACTGGCCTTACCAGGTAAATCTCGAGCGATTCCGCTTTCTTCAGTTTTCCGACAGCGCCCGCCATTCGCAAAGGTGGTCAGGGCGAAATAAGGGGAGAGAACCATGAACTTACATGCAATGCCCACCACGGAGTTCTCTGCCATTAAGTCGAAGCAGAAAGTCGACTGGGCCTCAGGCGACTATGCGAAGATTGGCACGACACTACAGGTGGTTGGCGAAGAACTTGCCGAAGCAGTGGACTTGAGCCCGGCAACACGGGTGCTCGATGTAGCCGCAGGAAATGGCAATGCCACGCTCGCCTTTGCCCGCCGCTGGTGCGACGTCACATCGACGGACTTTGTCGAGAGTCTCCTTGCTCGGAGCGAAGCACGCGCCACTGCAGAAGGCCTGCGGGTCAAGTATCAGGTTGCCGACGCGGAGGCGCTGCCGTTCAACGATGAAGAATTCGACGCCGTCGTCTCCACGTTTGGTGTCATGTTTACTCCCAACCAGCCACAAGCGGCCGCAGAACTGATCCGCACGTGTCGCTCAGGCGGCAAGATTGGTCTTTCCAACTGGACGCCCGAGAGCTTTATCGGAGCGCTCTTTAGAACCATCGGCACCTTGATGGCCCCGCCACTTGGTGTTCAGTCGCCCAGCCTTTGGGGCACGCGGGAATGGATTGAAGAGACCTTCGGTGCCGCCAGTAAGTCGATTGCGTTTAAACAAAAGAGTTTTGTCTTTCGTTACCGCTCGCCGGAGCACTTCATGGAGGTGTTCCGGGCGTTCTACGGACCGGTCCACAATGCCTTCTTGGCCCTTGATGCTGAGCAACAGGCAAAGTTGGAAGCCGTCATTCTCAGCCTAATTGCAGAACGCAATACGGCAACCGATGGCTCCATGCGCCTTCCTGCCGAGTACGCCGAAATCGTCATGGTGAAAGCCTGATAACCCAAGTGGCCGGCCACGGTCGGTCCGCAACCAGGCGGAGGGTGTTGTCACGGTAACGCGCCTGCTCAGTTGATGCCGTATGCTATCAACGTCCGATGAGCAGTTCTTCCTATCGTCGCCATCGCTTCCCGGCCGCTGTGATCCAGCAAGCGGTCTGGCTGTACTTTCGCTTTCCTCTGAGCCTGCGCGATGTCGAGGATATGTTGTCCCAACGCGGCATCGATGTCTCG
>DAOUZE010000483.1 GCA_030665765.1 Filomicrobium sp. | reverse complement strand
TCATGGTCGTGCTGATGGTAATTATAGCTTCTCTCGTAGACGTTGGTTTCATTGAATCCTAGCGCCAGAGGTGTCGCGCCGTTGGGATTGACGATGACACGGTTGGTCGGCGGCATTGGTCGGAACACCCGCACCCCGGCTTCGATCGACACGCTGGCACCATAGAACGGGCGCGGTTCGATACGAGTCGTGCCACCGTCTTGGGCATAGTATTGGGCGGCGACAGCGGTTGGCATGAGGAGCGCTGCAAGAGCACCAACAGCGCCGGTAAAAAGCTTAGACATCGGGTAAGTTCTCCAGTGCAAGGATCTGTTGAAAAAGGAGAATAGCCCAGACGCAGAACAGTCGTTGTTAGCTCTTCAACCATACTTAATACCGGCCGTAGTCAAATGTCGGTTAATCGCGTTCCAGCAGTGATTTTGCAGCCTCTGAGGAATTCGGCAGCTCCGCAGGCTTTTTTGCCCGCGCGCTGTACTGTGCTGAGTTCGACTGCCTGCTCACCACAGGCGATTTGCAACGTCTCATCGGCGGTAAGGATTTCTCCGGGCGCCCCGGAGCCGTCGACAAGTCGCGATTTTAGCGCCTTGACCCGCTCATGCTTTCTGCCAGACTCGATCTCGAACCATGCCCCTGGAAACGGTGACAGGCCCCGGATTTTATTGTGCACCTCACGGGCCGGGCGAGTGAAATCGATCCGGGCTTCCGCTTTTTCGATCTTGCTGGCGTAGGTGACGCCCTCTTTGCGTTGCGGAGTCGCCACCAGCGAGCCGCGCTCCAGCGCGGCGAGTGCGCGCACCATCAAACCTGCTCCAATTCCAGCCATTAC
Source organism: Filomicrobium sp. (assembly GCA_030665765.1). Lineage (GTDB taxonomy): Bacteria > Pseudomonadota > Alphaproteobacteria > Rhizobiales > Hyphomicrobiaceae > Filomicrobium. The sequence continues at coordinate 1,513 of DAOUZE010000483.1, read as the reverse complement.
GTCATGCAGCTCCCCCGCCGTCATCTCCGGTCCGATTTCAATCCGCTCTGCAAGGCACACGGGTCCTGTGTCAAGCCCTTCTTCCATGCGCATGACCATCACCGCGGTATGGGTGTCGCCAGCCATGATCGCGCGTTGGAGCGGTGCGGCCCCACGCCAGCGCGGCAGTTCCGAGCCATGCACGTTGAAACAGCCTTCGCGTGGAGCTTCCAGCACCGCCCTCGGTAACAGCAATCCGTACGCGACGACGACGGCGACGTCGGCGTTGAGGGCGCGGAACCCGGCAAGTTCGTCATCGCTCTTGAGGCTCTTTGGGTGGCGCAGCTCGAGTCCTTGCTGCTCGGCAAACGCATGCACGGGGGAAGGCTGCTCAGCCATGCCTCGGCCGGCCGGACGGGGCGGCTGTGAATAGACGGCCGCGATCTCGTGGCCGGCGCCGATAAGCTCGGCCAGCGTTGTCTTCGCGAATTCCGGCGTTCCCATGAAAACGATGCGCACGGGTCTTTAGTTCCCTCTTCGCGCGGCCCGTCGCAGCGGGTCTATACCGACGCCGGGCGCTGCTGCTTTTTGAATTTGCGGATGATAATGTCGCGTTTGAGCCGCGATAGAAAATCAATAATCAGTTTGCCATCGAGATGGTCGATCTCGTGCTGCACGGCGGTTGCAAGCAAGCCATCCGCGACAAGTTCCTGCTCGGCGCCATCCCGGTCGACGTATTGCACTGTGACCTCCGCCGGTCGCTCGATTTCGACATGAACGCTCGGAATCGATAGACAACCCTCTTCATGCATCCGCATGGGTTCGCCAAGCCGGACAATCTTCGGATTAGCCATGAATAGCGGCTGCGGCTCGTCCTCATCTCCGGCAACGTCGAGCACGATGACGCGTTTTGGAATGCCAACCTGAATAGCGGCTAGTCCTACCCCCGGCGCGTCATACATCGTCTCCAGCATGTCATCCATCAGCCGGCGCACATTCTCGTCTACGGTTTCGACAGGCGCCGAAGCCTCGCGTAGGATGGGATCAGGGATTTTAATGATTTCGAGCTTGCTCATGCGATTGAAATAAGCGTTCGAGCGTGACCGGTCAATCGGCACGGGCAGAACGGGCAGTGCTTCCTGACTGCGCGTGCCAACCAATCACGGAGAGGATCTTTGCGCTCGCCTTCAGCGTGCCCGAGATTGTTCCGGATACCTTCGACACGCCGATCCGGCGCCGGTAGCGCACCGGCACTTCTAAACACTTGAATCCAGCCTTAGCTGCCTTGACCTGCATTTCAACCGTCCAGCCGAAGTTGCGGTCCACCATTTCCAAAGCCGCAAGCTTGTCCTCGCTGATCGCGCGAAAGGGCCCCAGGTCCGTAAAGTGCGTGCCCCAGATGAAGCCGATAAGACGCGTCGCCAGCCAATTGCCGAACACTTGCTGTGGCGTCAGTGAGCCACGTTCCGCGCCGCCGAGAACGCGCGAACCGATGACCATGTCGGCGCCCACGCGAAGGATCGGATCGACAAGG
>DAOUZE010000147.1 GCA_030665765.1 Filomicrobium sp. | reverse complement strand
AATTCAGCTCGGCGAATCATATCGGAGCTTGAGCGGCTGGCACCAGATGGGAACACCCCGCTCACTCAGGCGGTACGCGATGCCGCCGAGGCGCTGCGTTTTCGCGAGAAGCCGGCTGTGGTCGTACTCGTTACGGATGGCGAGGAGACCTGTGGTGGTGTTCCGTGCCGGCTGGCTGCCTCACTCCTCGCAGAAGCTGCGTCGGTAACAGTCCATGTCATCGGTTTCAAAGTACGTGGGCGCTTTTTTCAATGGCAGTCACAAAGCGGAGGAGACAGCCGGGGTCAGACCGCTGCGCGTTGTTTAGCGGATATGACAGGCGGTAAGTACGTCTCGACGGAAACCACGGAAGAGTTGGTCGCGGCTCTACAGAAGACGCTCGGGTGTCCGGTCTTGAGTGAGGCCGTTCGCTAGCAGGCCTGGCGACGACGTCTTCTAAGTTTTGCTATGCTGTTGTCCAGCAATGCACATTGGAGGTTTGCCCATGTTTATGCGTGTTGTGCTCTGTGGTGCGATGTTGTTTGTTGTGATGTCAGCAGTAGCGAGTGAGCCATCGATGGAATTCGTAGGCGCCAGCTCCACCGACCTCGAAAATCCTCACGATCTCAAACTGTCACCCGATGGCCGGCAGCTGTTTGTTTCCGACACGGGTAACAACCGCGTCGTCATCCTCGATCCCGAAACGTTGCAGCGGCTTGGCGAGTTTGGCGCCGATCACCAATCGGGCACCCATGATGTAGCCTTCGACTCGAACGGGCGCGTCTATGTCGCTGACACTCATAAAGCCCGTGTGACCATCTATGAGATGAAGGGGCTTGCAGTAAGGCTAGTCAATGAGCTTACGGGGCCTTTCCAGGGACCGGAGGGCGTTCTGGTGCATCCCAACGGGCGCATCTATGTCGCCGGGGCCTGGTCGGGGAATGTCGTCGCCTTCGAGGATGGGAAGCCGATGAAGGAGCTGAAGGGCCTGTCGGCGCCGCATGACTTGGAAAACACCGAGAACGGGGACATTTGGCTTTCGGATTCCGGAAACGACCGGCTGCTGCTGCTATCGCCTGATCTCGATATCAAGCGTGAGCTCAGGGGAAGTCCGTACAACTTCAATGGTGTCCGATACATGGACGTGATGGCGGATGGCACATTGATCGTAGGCGACAAGGACAACGATCAAATCAAGATCATTTCCAGCGACGGCAAACTTTTGAAGGTTGTCGGCAGTGGTCAAGGGGGCCTCGGACCTGGTGAATTCAGGACACCAGAAGGCGTGGAAATCCGAGGGGAAACAGTTTGGTTGTCGGATTCGGGAAATGACCGCGTCGTAAAATACAAGTTCAGCACGGAATGAGTCGGCTGCAATCGGTGAGCTAGTACTTGCGGTTGCCACAATCGTTCGCCACTTCGCATCTGTTGGTTGGTGTTTGAAAGGTGCGAGCTATGCTGAAGTCACCGGACGTCAAATACGATCTCGTGTCAGCCGACTATAAACGCGATCCATGCCCGACGCTTGCAAGGATGCAGACCCAGGGTGAGGTGATCCGCACGAAGTTTCCCTTCATCGGCGATACCCATTTGGTGGTGTCGCATGGCGGGGTGACGGAGATGCTGAAGGATTCGCGACGCTTCATGCAGCGGCCGCAGAATGCCGGCGTCAAGCGACGTATAGGTCTGCAGTGGTGGATGCCGCGGACCGTCAAGGCTCTCGGCAACAGCATGATCGGCCAGGACGATCCAGAACACCGACGGCTGCGTGGTCTTGTCGATGAGGCATTCACGCGGCGAGGTGTTGAAGTGCTGCGCGGGCGTATCGAGGATATCTCCGACGGCCTGCTTGATCACATGGCGCATGTCCCACAACCCGATCTCGTGGAACTCTACGCCAGGCGGCTGCCGTTAATGGTGATTGCCGAACTGCTGGGCCTGCCGGAGGAGGATCACGACAAGCTGCACATGTGGGCCCAGAGCTTCATCAACGGGACCTCGCTGGCGGCGATCGCCATGGGGGTGCCAAGGATCTTGCGCATGAGCCGATATCTTAGCGAGAAGATTAGGACGGCGCGAACGGCACCGCGACCGGGTTTGTTGCGTGAGTTGATTGCGGCGGAAGATAATGGCGACCGGCTCAACGATGATGAGATGCTGGCGATGGTGTTCTTGTTGTTCTTTGCCGGGCATGAGACCACGACGCATCTGATCAGTGTCGGGACGCTGACGCTACTCAAACATGAAGAGACGCGCGAGCGGCTGATTGCCGAGCCTGCTCTGTGGCCACGGGCGGTTGAAGAGTTGTTGCGCTGGTGCTCGACGGTGGAAATCACCAAGCCGCGCTATGTGGCGAAAGCAGGTGAGTTTCGCGGTGTGATGTTGGGGCGCGGGCAGACAATATTCGCCGGCCTTGCTGCTGCGAATTACGATCCGGAGGTTTTTGTCGATCCAGAACGGTTCGATATCGACCGTGATCCCAACCCGCATTTGGCGTTCGGCAGCGGTGTGCACTTTTGCTTGGGACATCAGCTTGCCCGGCTTGAGGGGCAGATTGCATTTGAACGATTGTTCGAACGCTATCCGGAGCTCGCCCTGGCGGTGCCGGAAACCGAACTGTCGTGGAAGCCGAATCTCGGCATCCGCGGCCTCAATTCCATGCCAGTGCGGTTGCGGGATTAGCGGGGGCCTGACTGTAATCAATGCAGTGTTTGCAATTGGTGAGGCGGATTTGCCTAGTCGTTGTTCTCGGCGACCAGCTTTTCGGCGTTGGTCAGGGTCAGCCAGTCACCGAAGCGGTTGGCCTGGATGGAGACGTGCTGGCGCATGACTTCGGCGGCCTGTTCCTCTTCGCCGGCAACAATTGCCTCGGTGATGCCTGTGTGCTCGGCGAAGGACGCGTCGATGCGACCCTCTAGGCGAAGTTGAAGACGCCGGTAGGGCTGCAATCTGCGGCGCAGGCGCTGCACTTCATCGGCTAGAAAACTATTGTGGGCCCCATTACAGATGAGCGTGTGATAGCGTGCGTTCTCTTCGTAGTAGTAGTCGCTGTTGCCGGATGCGCTGGACTTGCCGCACACAAGGTGCTGGTGTTCCAGCGCTTTGCGCTCTTCAAGGGTCATGCGCCGTGAGGCCAGTCGGGCGCATGTGGCTTCCATTTCTGCCATCACCTCGAACATCTGCAATAATCGTTCTAAGCTGAGGGAGGCGACCACCGCACCGCGGCGTGGTCGCAGGTCGACTAGTCCTGAGGCGGAGAGGAGGTGTAGCGCTTCTCTGATCGGTGTTCGAGAAACACCGAAACGGTCCGCGAGAGCAACTTCTTCAAGGCGCGTTCCTGGAGAAAGATCGCCTGTCGCGATCTCGTCTTCAAGTACCTTTGCTAACTGAACAGCATGCTTGTCTGGCATCGGTAGTAGTCCTTTCGAGCATTTTCTAATTCTTGAACGAGCCTTCAAGCAGACGGACTTTCTTGACGTGTATACAATTAGGGTCAAGACTGCCGGACGAGTGGCACGGGACTAAACCGGCCGCCAATTATAACGATAGGAGGAAACAATGAAACCACATGCATTTGTTGCCGTTTTAGCGGCGTCAGCAGTGTTTCTCGGGTCTGGAGTGGTTGGTGCTGCGGACATTGAACTCAGAGCCTCCCACCAGTGGAACACAAAGGATGTGCGTCACAAGATGGTGCAAATCATCGCCGACGAAATGGAGAAAGCCAACGTTGGTGTCACGGTCAAAGTCTTTCCAGGAAAGTCGCTATATAAGCCGAAAGAGCAATGGGCGCCGTTGACTACAGGTGAGCTCGACATCTCCGCGTTCCCGCTTGCCTACGCGGCCAATCGGCACCGTGAGTTTGATGCGACGTTGATGCCTGGTCTGGTTAAGAACCACGAACACGCCGCACGCATGAACGATTCTGAGTTCATGGACGACATCAAGAAAATCATCGATGACGCCAATGTCATGGTCATCTCTGACGCTTGGCTGGCCGGCGGGTTTGCTTCGCGCAAGAAGTGTGTGCTCGATCCTGCCGACGCGAAGGGTCAGGTGTTTCGTGCCGCGGGAAAAGCGTTCGAACGCATGGTTCAAGGTGCCGGCGCGTCGATCCAGTCGATGCCGTCGTCCGAAATCTACACTGGCTTGCAACAGGGCGTTCTGGACGGCGCCAACACGTCTTCGGGTTCCTTTGTTTCCTACCGCCTCTACGAGCAGTTGAAATGCCTCACAGCTCCGGGCGCGCATGCATTGTGGTTCATGTACGAGCCGATCCTGATGTCGAAGGCTTCCTACGCGAAGCTCAACGATGCGCAGAAGAAGGCCATCATGGCGGCAGGTCAAAAGGCTGAAGATTGGTTTGCGGCCACGGCCGCCGATCTCGATTCGACAATGGTTGATACCTTCAAGAAAGCTGGCGTCGAGGTCGTTGAGATGACGGCGGAGCAGGCCGACGCCTGGAAGAAGATCGCCGATGAAACCTCTTACGCCCATTTCGCGAAGAAGGTCAAAAACGGCAAAGAGCTGATCGACAAGGCTCTGGCAGTTCAGTAAGAGCCAGTCTGCATTAGGGTGCCGTGCCATACGGCACCCTACGATTTTTTTCTCCAGGAACATTGTTGCTGCGCAGCCGATGTTTGCGCGGAGATTTGGAGTGAATAGGCATGGTCGCGTTCATTGAGCGCCTGTCGTTTGTGGCCGGTGTGGTTGCCGCGATCCTGATCGCCGTTGCCATCTTTGTAGTCTGCCAGATGGTTTTCATCCGTTACGTTCTGGTCGGATCTGCAGCCTGGCAGACGGAAGTCGTGACGTTTTCGCTGGTTGCGGCGACGCTTCTTGGCAGCCCCTGGGTGTTGAAGGAACGCGGCCATGTATCGGTGGAACTGGTCACCGCATACTCGTCGCCGGAGGCACGGCGGGGCATGCAGATGATGGCTGACGCCGTCGTTTTTATTTTCGCAGCGATCATGTTTTGGAAGGGGCTGGAACTCACGCTTCAAGCGTACGAAGGAGATTGGACGACGGATTCCATCTACGAGTTTCCGCTTTGGATTCCTTATGCGTCGATGCCGATCGGGTTTGGCTTATTGGCGCTGCAATCGGTCGCGTGTCTGATCAAGGTTGCGCGCGGTGAAGAGATCAGCGGCAGCGGAGGGCATTGAAAGATGGGCCCTGAAGTTGCCGGTCTACTTATCGGTCTGACCATTTTCGTGCTGCTGGTGATCGGTGTACCGGTCGCCTTTACGCTCGCCGTCACGGCTATCTTGTTCCTAGTGCTGGGCAAGGGGTTATTGGCGATCTCGTCACTGGCAGAGAACTTCTTCGGGGGGCTCGCAGAGTTCACGTTGCTGTCTATTCCTATGTTCATCGTCATGGGTGCGGCGGTGGCGGCATCGCCTGCGGGTAAAGACCTGTACGAGGCACTCGACCGGTGGCTCAACCGTGTGCCGGGTGGTCTGATTATTTCAAACATCGGTGCGTGTTCGATTTTCGCAGCGCTTTCGGGCTCATCGCCGGCCACTTGTGCGGCCATCGGCAAGATGGGCATTCCTGAAATGCGCCAGCGGGGGTATCCCGACGGTCTTGCAACCGGTGCGATAGCAGCCGGGGGAACGCTGGGCATCCTGATTCCGCCGTCGATTACGATGATCGTCTACGGGATCGCCACGGAGACCTCTATCGGTCGCTTGTTTCTGGCCGGTCTGCTTCCAGGATTGATGCTTACAGCCCTGTTCATGGCCTGGTCTTTATATACGGCTTGGCGTTCGGGTTACCGGTTCTCGAACGTCGCAAATTACACCTGGGGAGAGCGGTTTGAAATTCTGCCGCGGGTGCTACCGTTTCTCGGGATCATCGCTGGAGTGCTTTGGGTGCTCTACGGCGGTGTCGCGACACCATCGGAGGCAGCCGGCGTTGGTGCAGCCGGCTGCATCTTGCTGGCGATCATCATCTACAGGATGTGGCAACCAACGAAGCTTTGGTCGGTGCTGTCGTCGTCGATGAAAGAGAGCGTGATGATCTTGATGATCATCGGCTGCTCAGCGCTTTTCTCGCAAATGCTATCGTCGTTCTACATCACGCAGTCGGCGGCTGAAGCGATTGCCGAAGCTGGACTCAATAAATGGGTGCTGATGCTGGCCATCAACGTGTTCTTGCTGGTCGCCGGATTCTTCCTGCCGCCGGTCGCGGTGATCTTGATGACGGCGCCGATCCTTTTGCCGATCGTGACGCAGGCGGGGTTCGACCCTTATTGGTTCGCGGTGGTGTTTACGATCAACATGGAAATCGGGCTGATCACACCGCCGGTGGGGCTCAATCTCTATGTCATCAACGGCATCGTGCCGGATGTACCTTTGTCGACCATTCTCAAGGGTGCGTTACCGTTTATGATTTGCATGGTGATCGGCATCATCCTGCTTTGCATTTTTCCGGGGATTGCGACTTGGCTGCCGACTTATCTCATGGGACCGGCAATCTGATGCGGCCAGAAAATGGGGTAGGTACTTACGTGGTGAAAGCATGACTATCGACCCAAGAAACGAACTTTTCGGTGCCTTTAGCAGTCGGATCGATGATCTTGAAGCGCCCTTCATACATGCCCCTGATGGGACCGTTATCACCTATGAAGGGATGCTGCATCGCTCCGCGCAGTACGCCAATGCACTCCAGTCGCTTGGCGTGACACCGGGGGACCGTGTCGCCTCGCAAGTCGACAAGAGCATCGATGCTCTGTTCGTTTACCTGGGCTGCCTTAGAGTTGGAGGCGTCTTCCTGCCCCTCAATACCGGTTACACAGAAAGGGAGGTGTCCTACTTCATCGGCGATGCCGAGCCAAAGGTTGTCGTTTGTATTCCCGAGCGTGAGGCGATGATGGCCGATATCGCCAAGAGCTGCCAGGTGTCGCACGTCGAGACGCTCGCTGACGGGGTGGGGTCTCTCGTTGAGAAGGCGAATGCGGCCAGCGTTGAATTCGACGATGTTCCCCGTGCCGAGGACGACCTTGCCGGCATCCTCTACACGTCCGGGACGACCGGCCGTTCGAAGGGCGCGATGGTAACCCACCGCAACCTACTTTCGAATGCACAGGCACTGGCTGAGGTCTGGCGGTTTGCCGACAGCGACGTGCTTTTGCATGCGCTACCGATCTTTCATACGCATGGCTTGTTCGTTGCCACCAACACGATCCTACTCACCGGCGGATCGATGATCTTTCTGCCGAAGTTCGACATCGATTCGGTGCTGGCTGCGCTGCCGCGAGCAACAACCATGATGGGGGTTCCGACGTTCTACACGCGGCTGCTTGCGTCTGAAAAATTCACGCGGGAGTCGGTCGCGCATATGAGGCTTTTCATTTCCGGATCTGCGCCGCTGTCGGCGACAACGCACCGGGAATTCGAGGAACGCACCGGCTACGCCATTCTCGAGCGCTACGGTATGACTGAGACCAACATGATCACCTCCAATCCGTACGACGGCGCGCGCCGAGCAGGCACGGTTGGTTTTCCTCTGCCGGGTATAAACGTGCGCATCGCGGATCCGGAAACAGGGGCCTTAAAGCCAACAGGCGAAGTTGGTGTCATCGAGCTGAGTGGCCCGAACGTGTTCAAGGGTTACTGGCGGATGCCGGAAAAGACCGCGTCGGAATTCCGCGAGGATGGATTCTTTGTCACCGGCGATCTCGGGCTGATCGACGAGCAGGGCTACGTCAAAATCGTCGGCCGGGAGAAGGACCTGATCATCTCGGGTGGTTTTAATGTCTATCCCGCCGAAGTCGAGGGGGCCATCGACCAGATCGTGGGCGTTGCGGAATGCGCGGTGATCGGCGTGCCGCATCCCGATTTCGGTGAAGGCGTCACCGCGGTGGTCGTGCGAAGCGCGGCCGGCGATGATCCAAGTGCCGATGATATCCAGGGTCAGCTGACGCTGAACCTGGCCAAGTACAAAGTGCCTAAAGAGGTGTTTTTCGTCGACGATCTGCCGCGCAATAAGATGGGTAAGGTGCAGAAGAACGAGCTTCGAGATCGTTACGGGGAGACTTTTAAGAAGACGTGAGGGCATGGATTGACCAATGTCAGGGTGCCATGGCCTAAAACCCGTAATGGTGCCAGCATTCCAAACCTGACTGGAGTTATACGCAATGGTCCCTGCAAAGCTGTCCGTTTGCACTGCTGCTGTTTTGTTGTTCGCTGCCGGTATGCCGGTGAGCGCGCAAGACAAAGCCGATGCCGAGATTCAATCTTTCAGGAGCAATGCGGTTGGCGCCATCAAGGGCTTGGCTCAAA
>DAOUZE010000164.1 GCA_030665765.1 Filomicrobium sp. | reverse complement strand
ATTCTTGAAAGCAATTGCGCAGATATTCTGTTTCACCGAGGCTGTCACAGTAACTTGGATTGAGTCGGTGTGGTATCAGTGAGCGATGAGCAACCTCAGCTATCGCCGCCACCGTTTTCCAGTTGAGATCATCCAGCACGCGGTCTGGTTATATTTTCGATTTCCTCTCAGCTTTCGAGATATCGAGGGCATGCTGGCTGAGCGCGGCATCGACGTTTCTTATGAGACCGTCCGCCGTTGGTCGGTCAAGTTCGGCTTGGCCTATGCCAGAAGGCTCAGAAGATCTCATCCATCTGCTGATGTGCGCTGGCATCTCGATGAGATGTTCGTCTCGATCAACGGCAAGACGATGTATCCATGGCGTGCCGTCGATTGCGAGGGCGAAGTTCTCGATGTCTTGGTCCAATCTCGACGCAATAAGAAGGCTGCGCTCAAGTTGATGCGCAAGCTCTTCAAGGCACAAGGCTTCGCACCGACCCTTGTGGTGACGGACAAGCTACCCTCGTATCGTGCTGCGCTCGAAACTCTAGGGATGAAGCGCATCCACATCACGGGCGGGTGAAGTAACAATCGAGCCGAGAATTCTCACTTGCCGATCCGGCAGCGAGAGCGGCACATGCAGCGCTTCAAATCAGCCGGGTCAGCTCAGAGATTTCTTTCAACACATGCAGCGATCTACAACACTTTCAACGTCCAGCGTCATCTGATCTCACGCAAAACAATGCGACAGTTCCGAGCGGCAGCTATGGACAGGTGGGATGCCATGACTGCTGCGGCGTGAAACATGGCGACGCCGTGCATTTTCGCGCAGCACACGCGCAAACGTGACAGTGCCGTTCTGACAGTCAATATAAAGCATGCAAATTGGTTCGCGGTCATATTATATCGTCTTCATCGAATAGCGGATCGGCTTCAAGCTGGATGGCAAGGCTGTCTATCGTCGCCTCAGCATTGTCCGCCTTGGAGATCCTGGCGATGTGAAATAGTCCGTCGCCCTCATTGATGACGGGCAAGTTTGTGCGACCGATAATCAGACCTCCATAGTCTGCGCAAATTTCCGTCTCGGCATCTCCAAACGGGTCTGCAACGATGCCCAGAACCGAACCTTTCGTGACTTCTTCTCCGATCGTCTTGAAGGCCCGCAGCAATCCGCCAGCCGGCGCTCTTTGCCAATAACTAGCGTTCGACCGGATCGGGATTGCCTTGGGCTTCGAAACCCTTTTGCCCGGAATCATCCCCAACTGGTGCATCACGCGCAAGATCCCTGTGACGCCGGTTCTAACCGCATTCTCATCGAAGCGCAGACTCTCACCGGCTTCGTATAGTAGGATATCGATATTGCTCTGAGCCGCCACCTGCCTGAGTGAGCCCTCGCGCAGAGCCGAGCTGAGAATGACCGGAGCACCAAAGGCGGCCGCCAATTCCATCGTCTCAGGTTTGTCGGGAGAGATCCTGACCTGGGGAAGATTGGTTCTGTGGATCGCAGCTGAATGTAAATCGACGCCATAGTTGGAACGCAGCACGACTTCCTGCAAAAAAATATTTGCAAGTCGAGCCGCAAGCGAGCCCTGGGCGCTACCTGGAAAGGAGCGATTGAGATCGCGGCGGTCCGGCAAATAACGCGAGTGATTCATGAAGCCGAAAGCGTTGACGATCGGCACCGCAAGCAGCGTTCCTTGCAGAGCATCAATTCCGGGGGTCCGCAACAACCTACGAACAATCTCAACGCCAATAACCTCATCGCCGTGCACTGCAGCGCTGACGAACAACGTCGGGCCAGGACGCCGGCCATGCACAACGTGAACAGACAGCGTCACCGGCGTGTGATCGGACAGAACGCTGACCGGCAAATCGATAGTCCGCCGGGAGCCCGGTCCGATACGTTCCGTCCCGATCTCAAATGCACCGCGTGACCCCATCAACCTTTGCCTTTGGTTTTGGTCTTGTTTGGTCGTGCGCGCGCTTCCAGGAAGCCGATGATCTGACCGGCGATATCAATGCCGGTTGCCTTTTCGACTCCTTCAAGTCCAGGCGATGAGTTTACTTCCATAACGACCGGCCCGTGGTTTGCCCGCAGCATATCTACGCCACAGACGTTTAATCCCATGGCCTTCGCGGATCGGAGGGCGGTGGATCGTTCTTCCGGCGAAATCTTGATCGACTTTGCGCTTCCGCCGCGATGCAGGTTCGAGCGGAAATCTCCCTCCGCTCCGGTGCGCTGCATCGCTGCTACGACCTTTCCTCCGACAACCAACGCGCGTATGTCGGTGCCACCGGCCTCTTTAATGAATTCCTGTACCAGAATGTTCACGTTAGCGCCCCGGAACGCTTCTATAACGGACTTCGCCGAACGGTCGGTATCCGCGAGAACGACGCCAATGCCTTGCGTACCTTCCAAAAGCTTGATGACAAGCGGCGATCCGCCGGCAAGCTTCAGAACTTCGTCAGTTTGTTTGGGATCGTACGCAAAAGTAGTAACGGGCAGTCCGATCCCGTCGCGCGCCAGCAGTTGCATTGAGCGGAGCTTGTCGCGCGAACGTCCAATACCAACCGATTCGTTTAGCGGAAATACACCCATCATTTCGAACTGCCTGAGCACGGCCATCCCATAGAACGTTATGGACGCTCCGATACGGGGAATGACGGCATCGTATCTCGGAAGCTTTTCCCCATTGTAATAGACTTCCGGACGCCGCGATGCGATGTTCATGTAGCATTGCAACGTATTGATGACGTCGATCTCATGCCCTCTGGATTGAGCGGCTTCCTCGAGGCGTTTGTGCGAATAAAGGCTCGGGTTACGCGCGAGCATAGCAATTTTCATTTTGTTATTCCTTGCTTGATTCACTGGAAGAAGAGCGGTGCTGTGCGAGCTTCACAAAATTGGATTGCCTCGCGTCGCCCTCAAAACCTCAATAACCTGGTGCTATGCGGCGTGGCGGTCCGGAGAGAAACGATCGCCCAGGGTCGACGAGCAATGCATGCCGACGGATCGCGGTGCGTCCGATGATCGTCTCAAATTCCATGTTCTCGCGATCAGACAATGCTAACTCGATATGCCAGTGTCGGTTCCCCAAAACCAACATTGTTTCGATGACATAACGCCGTTCCGGCACGCCGCTCGTATTCTTGATTTCACGCTCATCGAGGATAGGTGTACGGCACCTGTCGGCCTTCGGCAGTCCTGCCAGTGGGACACGGAATTCAATCCATTTCACACTATCCTGTTCGAACGGTCGCAAATCGACGGCATGAAGAGCAGTGGTCCGCGCGCCGGTGTCGATTTTTGCCTTGAGGGACGTGATCCCTAGCTCCGGCAGCCCAACCCACTCACGCCAGCCGACGACTTTCGGCAGGCCACGATCAGTAGCCTTCATTGTACTTGTCACTCCAAGCAATCGTCGTTCGCGCGGCGATAATTCGTAAACGTGTTCGCCGATAACACGACAAAGAATCCGTCCATGTCGATCAGGACGTAGCCGCGCTCCAGCATGGCGCGCGTCAGTTCCCTGATGTCGTTCTCGTAAAGCCGCTGTCGTCCAGCGAGTGAACGAACGAGTTTCGCAGCGATCCTAAACCGGCCTCTGTCCTTGCCGCCGAACGGCCTCCCGTAGAGTTCGCACAGCCGCTCAGCAACTTGGTTCATGAAACCTCCTGCCCCGCAGATCATGACTTAATCGTGTAGAATAGAAAAATTAATTTGTCTATAGATAAAATTGCCTCTAAATGGCGAGCAGCAAAGATGCTGGTTGAAACCTGCCGGCAGCGAGGAATTGGCGTGGCAGAAACAGATGTCCAACATCAAGACGAGGTCGACTCGTCGTTCACTAACCAACTGCGGCAGGCCTTGAAGGAGGGGGACGCCGCGAGGTTATCGCGACTGTTGGACCCGCTAGCACTCAGCGATTCTCTGCGGGAAGTTCTTGTTCTTTGCCCGCGCGACAGAGATCGGCTCCTGGCTATGCTGCCCGTTGAATTGGCCGCCGAGATTGTCGAAGAGGCTCCAAACGAACTGGCTGTTGAACTCGTTGAGCGCTTGGATGCGGAGACAGCCGCCGACATCATCGACGAGCTGCATTCCGACGTTCAGGCCGACATTATCGGCGAGCTCGACGATAAGGACGCCGAACCCATCCTGGCGGAAATGGACCAAGCCGCCGCTGCCGATGTACGGCGGCTTGCCCGTTACAATGATGACACCGCTGGCGGACTTATGGTGGCCGAAGCTTTCACATTCCGTGAGAGCGACAGTGTTGGTGAAGTCTTGCGTCGGCTCGCTTCGGACGAAGAGGACTTCGAACGCTATCGCGGGCAGCATCCCTACATCGTGGACGCGGCAAACGTACCGGTGGGCGTGGTGTCCTTGCGCAGCCTATTGACGGCTCGTAGAAGCGCGCGCCTATCTGAAATCATGGTAAAGCCGCTCACCGTAAGCGTCGATACTAAGCTTAATGATTTGCGTGACATGTTCGATGAGCACCCGTTTCTGGGGCTGCCAGTCGTTGAATCGGACGCAAAGCTCGTTGGCACGGTGGCGCGGTCCGCAGTGGATGAGGCAGCTCTTGAGCGAACCGAAGCTGACAGCTTAAAATTGCAGGGCGTCATCGGCGACGAGTTGCGATCGATGCCGCTTGCCATCCGCTCGCGAAGGAGACTTGCTTGGCTGTCAGCGAATATAGTCCTAAACATCCTCGCCGCCAGCGTCATCTCAGCCTACGAGCAGACTTTGGCTGCCGTGATAGCAATTGCCGTTTTTCTTCCCATGGTCTCTGATATGAGTGGCTGCTCGGGCAACCAAGCGGTCGCCGTCACGATGCGGGAATTATCGCTTGGACTTGTAAGGCCGATCGATGCAATGCGGGTCTGGTGGAAAGAAGCCTCCGTCGGTCTCATCAACGGTGTTGCTCTCGGCATACTCATCGGCATCGTCGCCTGGGTCTGGAAGGGAAATCCCTACCTCGGATTGGTCATCGGATTGGCGCTGGCGCTAAATACGCTAATTGCCGTATCGATCGGAGGAGTTGTCCCGCTCGCGCTAAAGCGTATCAACCAAGACCCTGCCGTCGCCAGCGGACCACTTCTCACGACAATCACCGATATGGTGGGTTTCTTTCTAGTCCTCAGTCTGGCGACGTTGTTCATGCCGTTGTTGGCTACTTGACGACCCGGTTATCAGCGTCAGCACGCGAGCGTGAAAAGCGCGTTGCACGACTCCATAACACACTGATCGATCCGCGTTCGAGCTTACTTGAAATGTCACGGGGCGCTGTAAGGCAGGATTTAGCAATGCATGTAGAAATCAGCTCCGACATGATTTCATTGCACGATAACGGACTCGTTTTTGCGTGCCTTTTGGATGGCAAAGGCTGTGCACGAACCCTCGATTGGAGTGACGTCGCTCAGTGGACGCCGGCCGACGGTCCGCTGTGGGTGCATCTGGAACGATCCGCTGAAGGCACGGCAAACTGGCTCGCCAACGAAGCCGATTTGTCCGACCTCACACTTCGCATCCTGCTCGAGGTGGAAACACGACCCAGGGTATTCTCTTCGGATGATGGTCTCATTGCAATTCTTCGCGGAGTGAACCTGAACGCGGGAGCAAACCCAGACGACATGGTGGCCATACGCATGTGCGTCAGCGAGAACCGGTTGATCACGGTTCGCTATCGTCCCTTGATGACGCCGCGGGATATGCTGTCCGAACTTGTAGATAAGCGCAAGGGCGCGCGAAGTGCCCCGGAATTATTCGTCAAACTAACCGAACGCCTTACCGAACGCATGAACTCAGCAGTCGTTGATTTGGACGAGAAGCTTGATACCATCGAGATCCAGCTCGATGACGGCGACTTGACGCTTATTCGCCGACAGTTGACGGAGGTTCGTCAAACGGCTGCGGGCTTGAGACGATACATCGGTCCGCAGCGCGAGGCGCTCGCGCGCATTCAGATCGAGCGGCCCGTTTGGTTGGACACCAATCTCAATCTTCTGCTGCGTGAGTCCGCTGACAAGCTGCAACGCTATGTCGAGGAGCTCGACGCCGCCCGCGAACGTGCGATGGTTGTTCGCGACGAGATTTCAAATCAGTTGGCGGAGGGAATGAACCGCAGGATGTATGCGCTTGCCCTTGTCGCAGGGATCTTCCTCCCGTTGGGCTTTCTGACAGGCTTACTTGGCATAAACGTCGGGGGGATGCCCGGCGTCGACAATAGCTGGGCGTTCTGGGTGACGTGCCTTATGCTGGGCGGTGTGTTCCTGGGTGAACTCTACCTGTTCCGACGACTCAAATGGTTTTAGGGTTGTCACTTGCCAGATATCGTCATAGCTCAAGCAAGCAACCAACCGGCTCCTGCAACACCAGCGGCAGGCGCATTACCGTGACAACACCCTACCCGGCGCCTCGGCATCAAGCAGCGTTTATCGTTGCGTCGTGACTGGTTGACTCCTTCGCGGCTTCTTGACCTTGCGAACCGTTAATCCGGTTGATGTCCGTGTGCGGGAAGAACTCAGCCCAGACGTGCCAGAAAAGCCCGGGCTTAAGGGCCTCGACGCGTTTCACTTGGCCACTTGGTGTGTTTCCGAAGAAGTCGATATCGATTATCGGCGCGTCGGTGTCGTTATACCAGACGCCAAGGCTCTCATAACGGGGATGCCATGCCACGACCAGCGGGCGCCCGCCAACGGTAGCGTTGACGACATTGCCGTGCTCGACCACGAAATCGTCAGTCCAGCAGGTCGCATCCGAACCGATGTTAACACCCCAGACATAGGTCTTGTTCGGCAGGCGGTCGTCATACCTGCTCATGTTGTCCATGAGCGGTTTTGCCTCTCGGTGCTGTCGGTCGATTGATGCGGTAAAGACCATGTCGAGGACGAAGTCGAGTAGATAGAGGACCGGGTTCGAGGACGGCTTGTTCAAAAAGACGGTGCCCTCGGGATAGGCTTTCTGGAAGCCGCGGAAGGTCATCCGGAAGGTTGGCCAGGGCCTCATCGCCAGCGTCGGCCTGAGCGGGCAGACCGGTCCATCTGCAGAGGTGTCGACATCCTTTTCACGAAACCCGTAGATCTGCTGGATTGGTTCCCCAGTCCTATTATCCCGTAGGATTAGGTTGTTGCCGTGCTGGGCGAGCACCTCAAGGTCAAGCGTCTGGCCCTCGACCTCTGGTGTATAACCCAGCCCGAGGTTGGCCATCGCGCAGTAGGTCATCACGACGTTCTCGCCGTTAAGGCCTTGATCGTTCCCGGCCATGTGTGGGCGCATGATCTGGGCTTGGGGGTGAGCTCGGGCGACGCCGTTGTTCTCTATCACCAAGACTTGACTGGAGGGGCTGACGTAATCCTTTGCCTCCTCGATACTGTAGTAGCGTGCTGACGCCTGCTGGTTCCTCAGGCCCAAGTGTACGTAGACCCATGGGAATATGTAGAAGACCCCCAGAAGAACGACCATGACCCAGAATAGTGCCTGCGGCCCACCGCCGAAGCCGATATGGGCAACGGACGCGATCAGCGCTGCGCCCAGGCCGATGGTCAGAAGCTGATATTCGTGCCTGATGAAGCGGGTCATGTTGGAGCGCTTCACCCTCATGACCATCTGCGAGACATCGCCGAGGTCACGAAAATAAACGAAGCCAATGACCATCGAAATGATGAAACCAAGCCCGAAGATC
>DAOUZE010000425.1 GCA_030665765.1 Filomicrobium sp. | reverse complement strand
TTTTGCTTTCCTCTGAGCCTGCGAGATGTAGAGGATATGTTGGCTCAGGACGGCATTGATGCCTCGTATAAAACGGTCCGCCGCTGGTCGTCTAAGTTTGGCTTGGCCTATGCCAGAAAACTCAGACGCTCGCACCCGCGTGCTGATAAGCGTTGGTATCCCGATGAAGTCTTCGTCTCGATCAGCGGCAAGAACGTATACCCGTGGCGCGCCGTTGATTGCGAGGGAGAGGTCCGGGACTTGCTGGTGCAATCGCGCTGAAATAAGCGAGTAGCCTTGAAGCTGATGCGGAAACTGCTCAAGTCACAAGGCTTCTCACCAGACGCCGTCGTGAGAGACAAACTGCCATCATATGGCGCGGCATTGAGCGAACTTGGGATGAGAGCTCGCCACATAACCGGCGGTCGGATCAACAATCGGGCCGATAATTCTTATCTCCCGATACGGCAAAGAGAACGACGGATGCAGCGATTCAAATCAGCTGATGCCGCCAAACGATCTCTCTCAACCTACGCTGCGATCTATAACGCCTTCAACGTTAAACGCCATCTTATCTCGCGCAGAACGTTGCGCCAGTTCCGAACTGAAACGATGAATAGGTGGAATGCCATGACTGCTGCAGCGTGAAACACGGAGACGTCGTCTATTTTCGCGCGGCATACGTGCTAACGTGACAATGCCCGCCGGAGGCCGTCATCCACCACATCACACTAACGGGGCGAGAGTGTTCAGGTGCTGTTGTGTCCTCAAACGGCGCGTCCCCGGTTCCCTTAGCGCACAGATCTAGTACCATGACAGTGCGGCAAAGAAACGGGTTCGCCACTATCGTTTGAAAATTGAATGCTCACAGCAACCCCTTTGATCAGGTTTCATGCCTTTTGGCGCTTCTGCCATCTCGACTGGCAGAAGCCCTCTGACGTCCAGCAGAACCAGCTCATGGCGCTGCTCTGCAAAGCAGCATCAACACGCTTTGGCCGAGAGCACGGCTTTGCCAGCATCAACAGCGTCCTGGAGTTCCAGAAGCGTGTGCCGCTGCGTACATACGAAGATTTCTGGATCGACTATTGGAAGTCGGATTTTCCACGACTTGTGGACTGCACGTGGCCCGGCAAAATCCCGTATTTTGCGTTGACGTCTGGAACGACCAAAGGCGTCACGAAGTATATTCCGGTTTCACGGGAAATGCTGTGGGCAAATATAAAAGCGGCATGGGATATCTTATTTCACCATCTGCTTAATCGTCCCGATAGTCTTATCCTCGGAGGCAAAACCTTGCTGCTTGGCGGCAGCACAAAACTCTATGAGGAAGCACCGGGGACCTGGTCGGGCGACTTGAGCGCTATTGAAGCCAATGAATTGCCCTGGTGGCTAGTGCCATATGTCCTGCCACCCTGGGAACTGGCGCTGCTTGGCAACTGGGAAGAAAAGATTGAAAAGATCGCGCGCCTCTGCATGAGCGAGGATGTCCGCGCGATTACCGGCACACCGAATTGGCTGCTCTTGTTCTTCGATAAGTTCAGCGAACTCAATCCGGCCGCTCAGCGCCACCTTTCCAACCACTTCCCCAATCTAGAGTTGATCGTCCATGGCGGCATTAATTTTCATCCCTACGCTTCGCGGTTTGCCGACTTGCTGACTGGTAGTCGTACCGAGCTGCGGGAGGTTTATTCAGCAAGCGAGGCATTCGTCGCAATTGCAGACCGCGGCCCGGGTGAGGGTATGAGGCTAATCATCGATAATGGCGTCTTCTATGAATTTGTACCGAGAGAGGAACTCCGCAAACCCAACCCTACGCGGCACTGGATCGGGAATGCCGAGGTTGGCGTCGACTATGTTCTCATCCTAAGTACCTGCGCTGGGGCATGGGGCTACATCCTGGGTGATACAATTCGATTTATCGAGCTCGAACCGCCACGCATTGTGATCACAGGCCGGACATCCTATCTGCTTTCTTCCTTTGGGGAGCATCTCATCGACGAGGAGATCGAACAGGCAGTGGCCACTGCTGCATTATCGATAGGTGCGACGGTCGCCGACTACGCCGTGGCGCCAATTTTTAATGAACGCGCGGGCCCGTCGGGGTGGCATCACTACATCGTCGAGTTTGCCAATGAAATTCCGAGCGACGAGCGGCTTGCCGTATTTCGTGATGCATTAGAGCAGAAACTGTCGACCCTCAATGCTGACTACAGAGCGCATAGCGTTGGCGGCTATGATCTGGCGCCCCCGCGTGTTCAATCTGCGCCACCGAGTACTTACAAGGCGTGGATGAGAAGCAGGGGACAGCTGGGCGGGCAGCACAAAGTGCCCAGGATCATCAATGATGCTGATCTGTTCGCGAAGCTCCGAGCTTTTGTGTCGAACGTATGTGCCAAGCCAAGTTGACTAACGATGACTGGCAGCGCCGCCTTTCCCCCGCCCGCTATGGATCACCAGCAATCCTGATCGACTGCACACTATCTTTTTTCCCCACGACTGTCCCCCACACGAGAACGGAGTGAAATAGGGCTAACGCCAGGTTCAATCCAATTCGCGCTTCTGGCGATCATCGCGCGGCGTTTGATCTTCTTTCTCATTTCCTGGGTATGCTGGCCGCATCCGAAGTGCACATCACACCGCTGTCCTGGCCCCTTAAAACTGTGCCATCATTTTAGCGAATATCTAAGGATGGTGGGATGGCTCGGAAGCGGTGTTCAGATGAAGATATCTTGAGGCTCTTGCGTGAGATCGAGCTGCACCTGGCATCGGGCATTGACGTTTCGACGGCTTGCCGGAAGGCAGGTGTGAGCGACGCAACGTATTACAATTGGCGCGAGAATTTTGGTGGCATGGGGCGCTCAAAATCTCGGAGATGAAGTCGCTCGAGAAGTAAAATCGGCGCCTGAAGAAGATCGTGACAGATCTTGAGCCAGACAAGCTGATCCTCAAGGAGAGCTTAGATTTTTTAAAACCAAAAGCCTGACGTCGCGTGACCTTCGTCAGGCGGTTGTTCACGTTCGCCAGAAGCTCGGTGCCTCAGAGCGCCACTCATGCGGCTGCACCTTACGCTGAC
>DAOUZE010000495.1 GCA_030665765.1 Filomicrobium sp. | reverse complement strand
GTGAAGGTACTCGACGGTGTTCTTTTCACACACGATCATGCCGACCATACGCACGGCATCGATGATCTACGCATGGTTTGTTTTGCGATGAGGCGGCGCGTCAACGTCTACTTCGATGCAGTAACGCGGGATAGCCTACTTGCGCGGTTCGCGTACTGCTTCGTGACCAAGGAGGGCTCGGGCTATCAACCCATCCTCAGGGCAAACGACATCGAAGCGGGTAAGCTGATCGAAGTTGATGGCGCGGGCGGCGTCATCGAAACTTTCGCTATTCCGCAGCTTCACGGGGATGTGCCGTCGCTGGGATTCCGCTTCGGCAAGCTTGCATATTCGCCCGATATTTCTGGTCTTCCAGAGGGTGCTGCCGAGCTGCTTGAAGGTCTTGATGTGTGGATTGTCGATGCGTTGCGATACACACCTCACGTCAGCCACTTCCATGTTAAGCGCGCGCTTGAATGGATTGAGCGTCTAAAGCCGAAGAGGGCGATCCTGACCCATATGACGCCGGATCTCGACTATGACGCTTTGAAGCGCGAACTCCCAGACGGAGTAGAGCCGGCGTACGATGGGATGAGGATTGAATTCGACGGCGCGTTTGCCAAGCTTTGTTAGGCGGTTGATTTGTGGTGGGACTGGAGCCGGTCGCGGCCGTTGAACGTGGCGCCGTTTCTTTTAAGGTTCGGATCACAGAGTTCTACAAATAACGGAGCGATGTCTTCGGGCGTTGGCAGGGATTCAGGATCTTCGCCAGGGAAGGCCTTGGCACGCATGCCGGTGGCGATTGGACCAGGATTGACGATGTTCACCCTGATCGAGGTGCTGGCAATCTCGGCTGCATAAGTGCGGGCGAGCGCCTCCAGGCCGGCCTTCGAGACGGCATACGGGCCCCAGTAGGCATATTGGCCGGAAGATGCACCCGAACTGACAAAAACGGCGCGGCCGGCTTCTGAGCGGCGCAGCAGAGGATCGAGTGTGCGAATGAGGCGCCAGTTGGCTGTTAGATTGACTACGATGACATTCTGCCAAATCTGATCGGTAACGTGCGCAAGTGGTGTCAGTGATCCCAAGATGCCGGCATTGGCGATGAGGATGTCGAGGTGACCAAAGCGCTGAAAGAGGGTGGGGCCCAGCGCGTCGACGCGGTCTTCTTGGGTGAGGTTCAGGGGA
Source organism: Filomicrobium sp. (assembly GCA_030665765.1). Lineage (GTDB taxonomy): Bacteria > Pseudomonadota > Alphaproteobacteria > Rhizobiales > Hyphomicrobiaceae > Filomicrobium. Next base: position 1,020 of record DAOUZE010000495.1, on the reverse strand, counting down.
ATGATGGTGGACGGAGAACCGCCAGCTGTTCGGATTGCGTCATCGGTTTCTTCTAAAGCACCGGCATTGCGCCCTTGCAGTACCACGTGTGCTCCGTGGCGTGCGAGCGCGACGGCAACCGCGCGTCCTATGCCGCGGCTTGCTCCAGTGACCAAGGCGACTTTACCCTGCAAGGATGGTTTAGGATTAGCGGTCTCGTTCAATTCGCGAGGTGTCCTTAATCAGCGGTTGCCAACCGGATTTTACTGTTTGGCGGGAGTTTCTTGGTCTGCCGGTGCCTCTTTGAATTGAGCATCGGTGTTCTCGACAGGTTTATCGGCTGCAGTTGGTTTGTCGTGGCCGGCTTCGACGGCCTGGCGAGCGGCTTCGCGGGCCTTCTCAAATAGCGGGGCAGCTTTCGCCCGAGCCTGTTCGGAGATTTCGACAAACTTCTCAGCGCCGGTTGCGGTGAGCTCGCGGGTGCGTCTCAAAACGCGGGAAAACAAACCGGCCTTAGGCATCAGTTGGTCGCCGCGAAGCCCTTCGAGAAGTCGGCTCATGCGTTCGTGGTGCTCCCAATCGGTTTCATTCGCTGAGGCGTGGGTTGTGCCGGTGAAGACTACGAGCGGTGTGCATGCCGTGACGACTTTCGTGCCGCTGGACAACCAACTGGCGTTTTTGACCTGTGTTTTCTGGGCAAAGTAGACCGGGACGCCGTCAACCTTCTGATCGAGGATTTTACGATCCAGAACCGGGATGATGTGACCATCCTTTTCGCGCGCGAGTTTGAAGCGCGGATTGTTGGGATCCGGGAATTGAACGAAGACGGCGACAGTGGCTTCGCTGTTCAGCGCGATGCGTATGGCTTCGTCCGTGTTGGCGGCGTGAAGTACTTTCTCGGAGCGACCAATGCCATAGGGGTCAATTTGCTGAAGGAAGCGGAATGTGGCGGCGCTGCCGGACTGTTCTGGTGGAAGTACAAAGCGCAACTCATCGGCGCGCACGGCTAATTCACCATAGCTGTCGAGACCCTTGTCATTG
>DAOUZE010000467.1 GCA_030665765.1 Filomicrobium sp. | reverse complement strand
TGTCGTCGGTGGCGGCAACACCGCCGTGGAAGAGGCGATTTTTCTTACGAATTTTGCAAAGCGTGTCACGCGCGTGCATCGGCGAGATGCATTGAGATCCGAGCGGATAATACAAGACCGCTTGTTCAAGAATCCGAAGATCGAAGTTGTCTGGGACCACTCCGTCGAAGAAGTCACTGGTGATACGGATCCAAAGTCGGTGACGGGCATTCGCCTCAAGAATGTCAAAACAAGTGTGATCAGCGAGCGGGCAGCCGATGGGGTGTTTGTTGCCATCGGGCATTCTCCGGCAACGGAGATCTTCAAGGGGCAGCTTGAGATGAAGGAGAACGGTTACATTGTGACTGCTCCGGACTCGACGGCCACTTCAATTCCGGGAGTTTACGCGGCCGGTGATGTTACAGACGAGATCTTCAGGCAGGCGGTGACGGCTGCCGGTCTCGGCTGCATGGCTGCGCTGGAGGCAGAACGTTTCATCGCAGCGCTGGAAGAGTCGTCGGAGGCCGCCAATTAGGCCCGTCCATTTCGTCTAACACTTGATGCGGCTTAGCGGATTGCAACCAAATGGATTGGGACAAGTTGCGCATCTTCCATGCTGCGGCGGAAGCAGGAAGCTTCACGCACGCTGGTGAGTCACTGAATCTCAGCCAGTCCGCTGTTAGCCGGCAGGTGGCGGCTTTGGAGCGCGATCTCAAGCAGTCGCTGTTCCATCGGCATGCCCGCGGCCTTGTCCTTACAGAGCAAGGCGAGATCCTCTACAACACCGTCGCCGAGGTCATGAACAAGTTGCAGACCGCGGAGATGCTGCTTGCCGATACGGCGACCAAACCGACCGGAGAGCTACGGATAACCGCGCCACTGGGGCTTGGGACGGTTTGGGTGACGCAACAGATCGGTGAATTCCAGGACCTTTATCCCGATGTTGCGGTCGAGTTGATCCTCAACGACGAGCAGATCGACATCGCGATGCGGGCGGCCGACGTTGCGATTTGGACTGGTCAACCTGAACAGCCTGATCTCATTCGGCGGCGTTTGTTCGGAGTGAAGGTCCGGATCTACGCTTCAACGGGCTATATACGGAAGTTCGGCGCACCAAATTCTCTCGAAGACCTGGACCGTCACAGGTTTGTCTCCTACAGCGGCCGGCCGGCGGCTCACCTTCAACCGATCTTGTGGTTGGAAACGGCGGGGCGTGCTGAGGGTGAGACCCGTGTACCTTCATTTCGCGTAAATAGCGTCGTGGCATTGAAGTACGCGATTCAGTCGGGTGTTGGTATCGGCATGTTGCCAGACTACATGACGGAGGAAGAGTCGGATCTCGTACCTTTGCTGGAGCATGTCGAGGGTCCGAACATGGAAGTTCTGTTCGTCTACCCCGAGGAGCTGAAGAGCTCAAAGAAGGTCCACGTTTTAAGGGACTTCCTGGTCTCGAAATCACGAAGGTGGAAGTATTGAGGCGATCTGGCCAATATAGCTTTGCGAAAAGGAATTGCCGTGCTGCCGGATGCTGTCTCGGCGTCTCAAGTTCGAGATGAAGGCCGATTTTACCTGGACCTCGCGGAGCCGCTAACTTGGTGTCGATTGCGAAGTCTCCGCGAGGGGGCTATTTAGGCATGGAGACACGAAAACAATGGATTTCTCGTTCATGGCCAAGACGCTTTACGACAAGATTTTCGACAATCACATGGTGCACGATCACGAGGATGGCACCTGCGTCATCTACATCGACCGCCATCTCGTGCATGAGGTGACGAGTCCGCAGGCCTTTGAAGGGCTGCGCATGGCGGGACGTTCGGTGCGGGCGCCGGAAAAGACACTTGCTGTCGTCGATCACAATGTGCCGACGACTGACCGATCACAAGGTATTAATGATCCGGAGAGTTTGCTGCAGGTCGCAACCCTCGCAAAGAACGCAGCCGAATTCGGCATCGAGTATTACGACGAGCTCGATCACCGGCAAGGCATCGTTCACGTGGTGGGACCCGAGCAAGGCTTCACCCTGCCAGGTACGACCATTGTCTGTGGTGATAGCCATACCTCGACGCATGGGGCGTTCGGTGCCTTGGCTCACGGCATCGGTACGTCCGAAGTCGAGCACGTGCTGGCGACACAGACACTGGTTCAAAAGAAACTCAAAAACATGCGCGTTGTCGTTGATGGACAGCTGCCGGAGGGCGTTTCGGCCAAGGACATTATTCTTGCTGTCATTGGCGAGATCGGCACGGCCGGCGGCAACCATCACGCTATCGAATTCACTGGGGAGGCGATCCGCTCATTGTCGATGGAGGGTCGCATGACGGTTTGCAATATGTCGATCGAGGGCGGAGCCCGTACCGGCATGATTGCCCCCGATGAAAAGACTTACGAGTTCATCAAGGGCCGGCTGAAGGCACCGAAGGGTGATGCTTGGGATATGGCGATGCGTCATTGGGAGACGCTTTATTCGGATGATGGTGCGCACATCGACACCGAAGTTCGCCTCGACGCCGCCTTGCTGCCGCCAATTGTGACGTGGGGAACCTCACCTGAAGATGTGGTGGCTGTGACCGGCGTAGTACCGGATCCGGG
>DAOUZE010000044.1 GCA_030665765.1 Filomicrobium sp. | reverse complement strand
TGGTGGCGGAGACAGACGCCATCAAGGTGGCGCTGGAGCGGATCACGTCTGTTCTCAGCCAATAAGTGCTTTGCGTGTATGGTACCTAAGTATCAACAACCCGAAATCCATTGACTATTGCCGCGCGCAGTAGAGGACAGTCTGCGTCATCTTCTCAGCCGAGGTTTGGGATTTGCGCTGCTTGGATTTGTCGCGGTGTCGTGGTTGTCGCTGGTGACCTGGTCGTTGACCGATCCGAGCTTAACTCATGTCACGCGGGAACCGCCGACCAATCTACTTGGATCATTCGGCGCGATCATTTCCGACTTGATGCTGCAGACGCTGGGATTGGCGAGCGTCGTTTTATTATTCGCGCCGATGTTCTGGGCTCTCGATCTGGCGTTGCAGGGCCGGTTGACCAAATCGAGTTGGAAGCTTCTTGCGTTCGCTGGCTCAATCTTGTTGCTCGCGGGTGCATTTTCGGTAGTACCGAAGTTCATCGACTGGCCACTGCATCACGGATACGGCGGCATTGTCGGCGACGGTATTGCGACGGCCTCGTCCTGGGCGGTCCAGCACGTTCTGCCGGGTTATTCGTCGCCGATCAGCGGGCTGGCCCTGTTGGTTTTAGGGGTATTGATGGCGGGCAGGTCGATCGGTGTTGACCTGAAGACGGCGCAAAGCGGCTTGCGGGATTTCGTCGCCCGGCGTTTTGGCGAGCGCGGCCGTGCTCGCTCAATTCCATCGGCGAAACCGCCTGCACCAAGACGAGTTCGGCTTCCCCCGCGGCCCGGCGTTGACCGTCATTGGCAGGACGCCGAGGCAAGCGGTATCGATCCGATCGTGGATCGCGAGCCGCCAGTGCTTATTGACCGCGAACCACCCTTGCTGCCGGTGCAGCCTTTACCGTTTCATGTTGGGGCCGCGCCCAAGGTCATTCCAGCCAGCGAGCTGACTTCTCAATCCGCCCAGTGTCCGATCGGAGATCTGGTTGGCAATTCGGATCGCGATGATCGGGTGCCGCAAGAAGAAGAGCTTCTTGACGGTGAAGACGATGCGGTTTTTGAAACAGAGATTGATGACGAGACCAAGCGGATCGCTGAGGTGTTTGCGCCAACGCGTAGTGCAAACAAGAATGGTTTCATCTCGAGTGTGCTCAGTCGCGCCGTGAAGCAGAACACCGCGCGAAAACAAGCGGTGGAGTCTGAAACCTCACTGCCCGAAGCGGCTTCTTCCAAGCCAGACCCGGAGGTTGAGGTAGCGAACGCGAGCGCGCCCGCCGAGGATGAAGTGGCGTTTGATGATGGCTCGGAACAGCTAGTTGAGCCTCAGCCGGCGATACCGATTGTGACTACACCCGAATTCGCGCCGCGGGTGCCTACCCGCGTTTCCTGGTCGAAAACAATGCCGACCAATACGGCGGGCGATTATCGGCGGCCGTCTCTGAACCTATTGGCGAACCTCCCGGCGGCCCGTTCGGGACCGGAAATGACGCAGGCTGTGCTGCGCGGAACAGCGCGGTTGCTGGATGATGTCTTGCAGCGTTTTGGAGTCGATGGAGAATTCACGGAAATCCGGCCCGGACCGGTAGTGACGGTCTACCAGCTCAGTTTGAACAGAGGCATCAATCCGAACCGCGTTGTTAATCTAGCCGACGATATCGCCAGAGCCATGAACACTGAATCGGCTCGGGTCGCCGTCTCACCGGGCAATAACGCCATCAGTATCGAACTGCCGAATGTGCATCAGCAGCAAATCGGTATGCGCGAGGTGCTCAGCAGCGATGCCTACCGCTCGTTCGGCAGTAGCCTGCCGGTCGGGCTTGGGTTGTCAATTGACGCGCAACCGGTGGTGGCGGATCTTGCCAGCCTGTCGAACGTTCTCGTTGCGGGCCAACCGCGAACCGGCAAGTCGACGTGTTTGAAGTCGATTGTCCTTTCGCTCGTCTATCGCAACGGACCTGAAGACTGCCGGTTTGTGATGGCTGATCCCGGGCTGTTGGAGCTCGGCTGCTTCAACGGGATTCCGCATCTTCTATGTCCAGTCCTCAGTGAACAGGACAAAGCATTGGCGGCGCTCGAATGGGTCGTTGCTGAGCTGGATGAGCGCGCGAAACGAATGGCGAAGCTGTCGGTTCGAAGCCTCGAACTCTTCAATAACCGGGTCCGCAACGCCAAGAAACGCGGTGAACTCATCGCTCGGACCGTGCATACGGGGTTTTGTGAGCTGACCGGTCAGCCGGTTTACGAGTACGAGCAGATGGAATTCGAGCCGATGCCGAACATCGTGGTGGTCATCGACCAACTCACGGCGTTTTTAGGTGCAGACGGTTCGCGGTTCGAGAGCTGCATTGCGAGGATCTGCGAAAAGGGCCAGGGCGTCGGTATCCATCTTGTGGCTGCAACAAATACGACAACTGAATTGTGTCCGACCGAATCAGTTACAACAGGTTTCAAGAGTAAAATTGCTTACAAGCTTGAGTCCAAGGTCGACTCGCGGCGTGTCCTCGGGGAAGAAGGAGCCGAGCAGCTTCTCGGCCGCGGCGACATGGTTCTATCCGGTGGACCGGGGCAGACCGTGCGGATTCATGCGGCGTTTGTTACGCAAGAGGACGTGGAAGCCGTCGGTCAGGCTTTGCGCGAGAGTGAGTTTCGCTGTGCTCCAAGCCTGATGTCCAGACTGCGGGAAGCTTTTGATGAAGCCCCGGCGGACGGCTGAGTCGTTTCGATGTAGCTCGATGACCGTTGAAGCGGAGCAATCATTGCGTGTTTTCGCTGCAAATTGTGTGATGGCACCGTAACCGCCGTGTTCTCGACGCATTTTTTTCCAAAAAGGCGCAAAGAGATATCGGAGGCTCGGGGGCTAGTCCGCATCAGGTTGTGAACCGGGGATAGTGGGGATCTTTCTCAATATGACGAACAAATCAGCCTTTTTGTCGGCATTCGCCACCGGTCTTTGCTTCTTGGTGGGCGTTATCGGGACCGAGACTTCGGCGGCCGAAAATGGTCGGACTCCATCGAATGCCGCAGGAAGCGGTTGGAGTGCGGAAGTGGCACCTGGCGGGTCCAGAACGATTACGTTGGACGCAAACCAGACCAAAACAGTTGAGAAGGTCAGTGATTATTTCAACACGCTGAAGACGTTGAAGGGCCGGTTCGTGCAGACGGCTGCCGACGGCGAGGTGCTCAAAGGCAAGTTCAAAATGAAGCGGCCCGGCATGTTTCGGTTCGATTACTCCAGGCCTTCGCGCCAAGTGGTCATTTCCGACGGCACCTATCTAGCCATCCAGGACCATGATCTCGATAACGAAGACCGCGTTGCGCTCGATCAGACACCCTTCCGGATTCTTCTGCGCAAGGACGTTAATTTGTTGCGGGATGCACTGATCTCGGAAGTGCAGGAAAACGACGGTTCGCTACTGCTTTCGCTGCAAGACAGAAGCCCCGATACACCAGGCAGAATCCGTCTGCTCCTGGATAAAGAAAAGGGATTGCAGCTGAAGGAGTGGATTACAACGGACGCACAGGGTCTCGACACCAAGGTTCAAGTCGCTCGGATCGTCCGTGATGAGGACATTGATGCCAGCGAGTTCCTGATCGTTTCTCCAGGCAGCCCGTTTCAACAATAGAGCAACACCGGTGCGCACGAATCGTTGCTGGTGTGACACATGAGCCTCTCCGCAACTCTTTCTCCCGAGATAAATGGGACCAGCCCGATCACAAATACGTGAAGAGGTGGGGGGGGCACTATTGACCAGCGGGCTGGAGTAGCTAGATTGAAGTCAGTCAGGCACGTCATATTGAAATCGGTAGTGCCCCCCGTCTAGCCGAAGACGTTGCCTGAGATGCCGGCTTCCCTCCCGGCATCACGCGCGAGAGCGCCAACGCCCAGTCTCTCCCCCCGAGGCTGGGCGTTTCCTTTTTTCGCGACAGCACGCCCCTCAAAGTTTGCCACAGTTGGTGGCAACACCGGGGTAGGTCGCAAAAAGAACCTGGAGCTACGTCCAGGACTGCGCATCTGAGATACAGGATCGACGTGGCAGGTCAATGTCGCGTATGACGAATACTGGCGTGAGCTGCAGCATTGCCACATGCCAAGTTTCAGTGGAGTGGAATGCTTGCATCGCATTGATGAAAGACTCGGTCGACGGCCCTGAGGTCTTCGGCAAGAACCTTCAGCCGGCCTGAGATGCGATCCAGAAAATGTTCGGCCAAGGTGGGGTCCTGCTCCATTTGAAGCAGCATTTCCCTGCGGTTAAGCCGCAAGGCTTTGACATTTCCGCGGGCGATCACCGTCGACGAATGCATGCTTTCGACCAGCATCGCCATCTCACCAACCAGTGAACCGGGAGCGACGCGTTCGGGACTGCCTTTGTAGTCGGGGCCGGCTACGCGCACGGCGTCACCTGAGACAATAAGTACCGCCGCGTCGCCGATGCAGTCCTCCTCAATGATCGATTCGCCGGGCCGATAGATGATGCGTTCAGCGCGGCGCGCTATCTCGGTGATCTGGGGCGGCTTCAAGCCATGAAAGATTGCAATCTGAAGCAGCGGTTTGACGAGTGCGTCGATGGCCATTGCAAGGTTCCTGCATGGGATATCAGCTAATACTGACGCTTGAACTGCGCGGCGGCCGAAAACGGAACACAACTAAACGAACCCGCGATCACCCCCAAGGTGTTGTGATTCGCGGCTGGCCGTCCAGGTATTCGGTTGCCCTGTGGGGAGGGTGTGGACACACACTTTGGCGTCGGCTCAGGGCCGGACGCATTACATCAGTGAAATGATGAGCTTGTTACGTTTTGGCGATTACGAGATACGCCGATGTCGCTAGTACGAGCGCGAGAATAACTCGCAGCAGCCAGTCAGGAACCATCGAGGTTAGCCGTGAGCCAATCATGATGCCTGGCACCGAACCGACCAGCAGAGCGATCAATATGTTGTAGTCGATATTGCCTATTGAGAGATGCCCAAGACCAGACAAGAGCGTTAGAGGAACGGCATGAACGATGTCCGTCCCGACGATATGGCGGGCGCGCAGCATCGGATAGAGAATGCTCAAAACGGCAACGCCAATGGCTCCAGCCCCGACAGAAGTGAGCGTTACGATTACACCAAGGACGAGGCCCATGAGAACGGTCCAAAAAGGCCGGACCCGGACATGATCCGACGGGGATTTTACGTGCCTGACGATCAACACGGGAATGAGCGGAATGGCGATAGCGCTGATGACCAGGGTTGCCGCGAGAACGAACCGGATTGTGGCATCGAGCGCGACATGATCGGCTTTGAAATAGGCGATGGCAACAAGAGTGGCTGACGCGGCGGAGATGCTGCCAAGGGCCAAGGTCCCGAAGATATCCCAGTTGACGTGACCGAGACGATGGTGGCGCCATGCGCCGCTAGCTTTGGTCAGGCCGGCGAAAAGCAGATCCGTGCCGACAGCGACGGTTGGGGCAACGCCAAAACCCGAGATCAGCAATGGCGTCGTCAACGCACCGGCGCCAACGCCCGTCATTCCGACCAGTAGGCCGACGAAGAAACCGCAAATGGTCATTAACGCCGGGTCTGGAAGTGTTAGGAATTCTTGGAGCATTGAACCTCGGGTTTGATCCTCGACCACCCAATGTCGTTTGGGTCTTTCAGTCTAAAATAGAAGCCGTCTGATTGCTCAGTGGGGGCGGTCATTTCGGACGAGATCGAGCGAAGGCGTCCGAGTTGTGGCGACCATGGTCTCGTCGACCGAGTTGCCATCACGTTCGATCCAACGTGAGATTGTCGATGTTGGAGATTTGGTCTCTCAAGGCGGTCCATAAATTGACAGTGGCGACGCCCAAAGTGTCCGAGACCAACCGTTGTTAACCTCGAATCCAATGTAAGACCTTTCTATTTATAGAGATTAACTATAGCGAGGCCGCGTCTCCTATGGCAATTGAAAACTAATTTTAGATATTGTGAATACTGCGAGGCATAGTTTTTGTTTTGAGTTTCCTAGAATTAACACAGAAATACCCTGCCCTGGAATCATTCTAAGTTTAATTTGGAATGGTTCTACTTTCCGGTACGTCCTAAAATCTAGTATTGACTTGGGTGCCATCAAGGTTTCACTAGACGTGCTGGCTTTCGTCGCTGGCAATTCTTAACAATATCCGTGGTAGGGCCTTGACCCCTGTCGACTGGAGGACAGCATGACTTTCAAACGCGGCGCCGCCGGAGGCGCCTTCGTTCTCGCATCCGTTGTGGCTGTGACGGGTGCAACGCTTTCGCAATTACAGGCAGCCGAACAGGTCAACATCTACTCTTACCGCGAGCCCGGTCTGATCAAGCCGTTGCTCGAGGCCTTCCAAAAAAAGACCGGTATCAAGGCGAACGTGGTTTACGCCAAGAAAGGTCTCGTCGAGCGGGCCGCCGCGGAAGGTCGAAACAGTCCCGTCGACGTGCTCCTGACAGTGGATATCAAGCGCCTCACCGACGCGGAGCGGAAAGGCATCACGCAGCCGATCAAGTCCGACGTAATCGATGCCAACATTCCGGCGCGTTACCGGGATTCAGACGGCAATTGGATCGGCTTGTCGCAGCGTGCCCGCCTCATCTACGCGTCAAAGGACCGCGTGAAGCAGGACACCATCAATTATGAAGATCTGACTGACCCGATGTGGAAAGGGAAGATCTGTTCGCGGTCGGGGCAGCACTATTACAACATCGGACTGCTGGCGTCCGTCATTGCTCACGTCGGGCCAGAGAAGGCGGAAGAATGGGCCCAGGGTTTGAAGGCGAATCTGGCCCGCAAGCCGGCGGGTAACGACCGGGCTCAGGTCAAAGGCATCTATTCGGGTGAGTGCGATCTGGCCATCGGAAATAGCTATTACATGGCTGCGATGCAGACCAACACAAAGAAGCCGGAGCAGCAGATGTGGGCTGACTCGGTCAAGCTCCTGTTTCCCAACGCGGATGGCCGCGGCACGCACGTCAACATTTCCGGCGCGGTGCTGGCGAAGCATGCTCCAAACAAGGAAGCCGGCGTGAAACTCATCGAGTTTCTCACCTCCGATGATGGTCAGAAGATCTACGCTGAGATCGTCAACGAGTATCCGTTGAAGGATGGGGTTCCGACATCCGAACGTGTTTCAAGCTGGGGTGATTTGAAGTCCGACAAGATCGCGTTTGAGGAGATCGCCAAGAACAGCTCGAAGGCGTCGGAAATCATGGACAAGGTGCAATTCGATCTGGGGCCGCAGAGCTGACGTTCATGCTCGAGATAAAGGACTGCGGATTCGCGCAAGGCCCGTCGCTCTATTATGGACGGGCCTTTTCGCGTCAGCCGTCGAGTGAAGCAGACCCAACATAGGTGACCTGCACGCGCGCGGTGCCTTGTTTCAGGAAGCCGAGCTGGCGGGCGGCCGCGCGTGAGAGATCAATGATGCGATTGGACACAAACGGGCCACGGTCGTTGACACGCAAAACGGCGGACCGGCCAGTGTCCAGGTTGGTGACGCGGACCAGAGATGGAAGAGGAAGCGTTGGATGGGCTGCCGTCAGGCGGTTCATGTCGAATACTTCGCCGTTCGAGGTCAGCCGGCCGTGGAAGTCGTCACCATACCAAGAGGCGATGCCGGTGCGGTTATAGCTGGGATCGTGGCGCGGTACGTAGGTGCGGCCGGAGACCTTGTAGGGCTTACCCAGCTTGTAGGTGCCGCGTCGCAACGGGACTTGACCGTAACCGCTCCAGACGCGCGGGCTTGCGCTGGTCCCGGTTTGGGAGGGCGGAAAGCCGGTGCTGACTGAGGCGTTCGAACAGGCGGCGACCAACAAAGCCGCGATGGCGACAATGCCTGGTTTCATGGCTTTGCCGACAATTCGTTGTTTCGGTCTGTGCGGGCCTTTATGCATTTTCGCTCGTTTCCACCTGCTGTTGACTGGCTGGGCCGTTGTCTTCGCCGATTGGTGTGCATCCGCCGGTCAAGTGCTTACGGCGTTTACCATGTACGTTCAGTGAACAGGTAAATGGGAAACAGGACGTTGAAACGAAGGGATATTCGCGAGATATGGTGAATGAAACGTTTACGAAGACTCTGGGATTCGAAAGCCTGTTCAGCCCAATCAGAATTGATCCCGTTTGGGCTGATCAGGCTCTCGAATCCTGCAATGCGCCAATGAAAAAGCCGCAGCCAGAATCCGGCTGCGGCTATTCCATCAAGAACCGCTGGTTTGAGTGCGCTTTTGTTTGCGCGTTAAGCTTAGGCCGCCGGGGCCTCGCCGCTTTCGCCACCAGCAGCGGCTGCGTCTTCTTTCGGTGCTTTGGCGGCTTCTTCTGCCTCACGCTTCTTTTCTTCCTCGGCGGCCAGTCGCTCTTGAGCTTTCTTCTTGGGCTTGGCCTTGTCGGGATTGTTGCGGGCCTCGCGCTTCAAGATATCGGCTGTGTCGAGGAAGCGAGCAACGCGGTCTGTCGGCTGCGCCCCAACGGACAGCCAATGTTGGATGCGCTCGGTGTTTAGTTTTACGCGATCATCGGATTCCTTTGGCAGCATCGGGTTATAGGTGCCGACGCGCTCGATGTAGCGGCCATCACGGGGGGAGCGGGAATCGGTTGCGACAATGTAATAATAGGGCCGTTTCTTAGAGCCGCCGCGGGCGAGCCTGATTTTCACTGACAAGTTACTGGTCCTTTCGTCGGTGTGTTCGAGTTGGTTCGGTGTTCGGTTGTTCGTCGATGTGTTTTGGGGTGCCGCCCGGGCGCTGAGCGCCCACTGGCACCGGTCACTTCCTCTTCTTCTTTTTTCGCGCGGATTTACCGCCTCGTCCGGTCGTCGGCATGCCGGGCAGGCCGGCGCCACCGAGGCCTGGGAGACCGCCAGGGGGATGGGCAGAACCGGCTGGGCTGCCGAGGCCTGGAAGTAAGCCACCTGGGGCGGTGCTGCCGAGACCAGGAAGGGATGGCGATTTGCCAGCTGATGCTGTACTGCTGCCGCCAATTCCTGAAAGCTGGTCACGAAGTTCAGGGGAGAGCTGCTCGAGTGCCTTGGGATCGAGCCCTGCAAGCTCCTGCTGCATGGCGGCCATTTCTGCTTCGCTGGGAGCTGCGCCGCCGCCCATACCAAGGCCACCCATCATTTTGCCCATCATGCCCCTCTTGCCCATGGTCTTCATCATGTCGGCCATCTGGCGGTGCATTTTGAGGAGCTTGTTGACGTCCTGGACGCTGGTGCCGGAGCCGGCGGCAACGCGGCGCTTGCGTTTGGCGTCGAATAACTTCGGGGCGCGGCGTTCTTTCGCCGTCATCGACGAAATGATCGCACGCTGGCGTTTGAAGACTTTATCGCCCGCGTCGATGTCGCCGATTTGCGACTTGAGCTTGCCCATGCCCGGCAGCATGCCCATGACGCCTTGCATGCCGCCCATGCGTTCCATTTGTTTGAGTTGCTCGGAGAGGTCTTCCAGGTCAAAGGCACCCTTGCGCATCTTCTGCGCGATTTTGGTGGCCTTCTCGGCATCAATCGTCTGTGCCGCCTTTTCGACGAGGCTAACAACGTCGCCCATGCCGAGAATGCGGCCTGCGATGCGTTCAGGGTGAAAATCTTCGAGCTCGTCCCACTTCTCGCCAACGCCCAATAGCTTTATGGGCTTGCCGGTTACCGCACGCATAGACAGTGCGGCCCCGCCGCGCCCGTCGCCATCAGCTCGGGTCAGGACGATACCTGTGATGCCAATGCGGCCATCGAAAGCTTTGGCGGTGTTGACGGCGTCTTGTCCGGTGAGGCTGTCGGCGACGAGCAGTGTTTCATGCGGTTGAGTGGCGGCCTTGACCTCGGCAACTTCGGCCATCAGCGCTTCGTCGACAGTGACCCGGCCGGCGGTGTCGAGGAGTACGACGTCATAGCCACCCAGCTTTGCGGCTTCGACCGCGCGTTTGGCGATTTGCAGCGGCGACTGGCCAGCGACAATCGGCAACGTGTCGATTTCGGTCTGTTCTCCGAGGACGCGAAGCTGTTCTTGAGCTGCCGGGCGACGGGTGTCGAGCGACGCCATCAGCGGCTTCTTTTTCTGCTTGGTCTTGAGCCGGTAGGCGATTTTGGCCGTCGAGGTCGTCTTACCGGAGCCTTGTAGGCCGACCATCAGGATCGGCACCGGTGGGACGGCGTTGAGGTCAATCGGATCGGCGTCCGAGCCCAGCATGGCGACCAGCTCGTCGTTGACGAGCTTGACGACCATCTGGCCGGGAGTGACCGATTTCAGGACCTCCTGGCCGATGGCCTTGGCTCTTACCTTGTCGACGAACGGTCTGACGACATCAAGTGCCACGTCCGCTTCTAGCAAGGCCCGGCGGATTTCGCGCATTGCCTCGTTAACGTCGGACTCGCTCAAGGCTCCGCGCTTGGTAAGCTTGTCGAGGACGTCTGAGAGGCGGTCTGCTAGCGATTGGAACATGGTTTCTCGTCTGTTCTCTTAGTCGATGCTTGGCGCGGTGTCCGCGATTGACCAAACCACAATGCATCCGCGGGCGAAACTCGCTGGCGGATGGTGACCCCGTTGCCTCCAAATCACTGAGTTGCCGTTATTCTGTCCCAGGATTTCTGTGCAAAAGGGCGGCTCGTGAAACGGGCCGGATCGCAGTTAAGCGCCTTTCTCTCGGTGATCGGGCTCCCGATGTCAACCAGCAACAGTTCAAAGTTTCGTTGTTGCCTCAATGGACATAGGTAGGGATCGGCGCTAATCGCAGGTAACGGGTGGATGATTCTGCGAGGCGTGGTGGGGCCCTACGTCGACGCGATCACAGATGGGGGCATAAAAGATCATGCTGAAACGCGGTTTGAGTTGCTTCCTCATTGTGTGTTCTGCTGCTGGAGTGGTCGGCTGCGGAGGTGGAAGTTCACCTTTTGGGAACGCGTCTTCGAACGAATTGCTGTTTGTGAGTGCCGCGGCGACGTGGGACCTCGACAAAAATAGCTCGGTAACTTGCGATGAATGGCAGACCTATACAACTCAGCTGTTCACGGAAGCCGATGGAAACGGTGACGGCGCGTTATCCGTCGACGAGTTTAAACGCGTGATCCGTTCGGATCGGCTGTTTCAGAGTGCCAGCCACGAGTATTACGACGTAAACGGCGATGGCAAGGTTATGCTCGCGGAGATGACCGGCAAACCAAATCCGGCCTTCCAGATTCTCGATAAGAATAAGGACTGCCAGATCGGCCCCAATGAAATGGTGCACACCCGGCAGATCCAGAAGCTCAAAAAGGCGGCCGATAGCGGTCCATCTGCGGCTGGCGGTCCGGGCGGAGGGATGGGGCGATGAGCCCTAGCACGCTCACGCACTTGCAATCACCGCGGTGAAAGCCGCAGGATTTTGCCGTCGTTGTCGTCGGTCAGGACGTAGACGGCTCCGTCAGGACCTTGGCGGATGTCGCGGATGCGGTCCCCTTGGTCCGAGAGCAATTCCTCCTCTTGCGCGACTTTACCGTTTTCCATGACGAGGCGTGAGAGCTGGGCGCCGGCGAGCCCTCCGACAAGAATACTGCCTTTCCACTCAGGAATGAGATCACCGGTATAGATCTCAAGCCCGGATGTGGCGATTGAGGGATCCCAGTAATAGACCGGCTGTTCCATTCCCGCCTTGTGCGTGCCGATACCGATCTTGCCACCGGAGTAGTGGCGTCCGTAGCTAATCGTCGGCCATCCGTAATTGCGTCCCTTTTGCGGTTTGTTGAGTTCATCGCCGCCTTGTGCACCGTGTTCGACGGTCCACAACTCTCCTGTTTGCGGGCTTAGCACGGCTCCTTGGATATTGCGGTGGCCTATCGACCAGACTTCCGGCGCCCAACCGGGCAGATTGGGATTGCCGGGGGCCGCTACGCCATCGGTGGTGATGCGCAGGATCTTTCCGATTGAAACACCGGCGTCCTGGGCCTTGGCACTTTGATTACCCCGATCACCGGTCGTCACGAACAACGCGCCCGTATCGTCAATGACAATGCGAGAGCCGAAGTGGCGACCGGAACGGACGGCGGGCTGTTGACGGTAGATAATCTCAACATCCTTCAGAGCGGCTTCATCGCCGTCGAGTACGAGCTTCGCGCGGCCGACGGATGTTGCGGACTTTCCCCCGCCACGGGGCTCGGCGAAGGAGAAGAAAAGCGTTCTACTGTTATTGAAATCAGGGGCCAAGCGGATATCCAGCAAGCCTCCCTGGCCTTGGGCATAGACTTTCGGGACGCCGCCAATTGGCTGCGACTTGTTGCCGTCCATGGTGACGATGCGAATGGTACCAGGACGTTCGGTGACGAGCATACGGCCGTCGGGCAGGAACTGGAGGCCCCATGGCTCAGCCAGTCCCGATGCAACGGTTTCGACCTTTATATCGGAACTTGGCGCCGGCGGTGCTTGCGCGATGAGGGCCCAGCTGGTGGCTGGGGCGATGCCAACACCGGCGGCGATAACCAGGGTGATAGCGGGTGTTTGTTTGAAGCGTTTACGCAACATGATCTTACGGCGTCCGTTTATAGTTGGAGCGGGTTATCTCGGAGGCATATAGGGTGTCGTTAGCGTTTCACCGCATGTGTAGCCTTCTCAACCCTTCGTGATCGTTGTAGTCCTGGCGGAGAGACCGAGCTGGCCTCGAAGTTGCGGTTGCGACACTCCTCCTCCATATATCGGCGTCATGAGCACGCAGCCCGTTAGATTTCAGAAGATGAATGGTCTTGGGAACGAGATCCTGGTTGTTGACCTGCGAGGATCCGCGAAGGTCTTTGGACGCGACGAGGTGGTGGTGATTGCCAGCCAGCCGGACACGCATTTTGACCAGATGATGGTTCTGTACGATGCCAAGACGCCCGGAACGACGGCGTTCATGCGCATCTATAATGTGGATGGCTCGGAGGTTTCGGCGTGCGGGAACGGTACGCGGTGCGTGGCGCTCAGTCTGGCTGAAGCCACTGGAATTCGGGATATGACTTTTGAAAGTGGCGCCGGATTGTTGACCGTGACCGTTGGCGACGCAGACCGGATTACCGTTGATATGGGGTTACCGAAGTTTGGCTGGGAGGAGATCCCGCTCGCTGAAGAGTTTCGCGATACGAGGGCGATCGAACTGCAGATTGGGCCGATAAACGATCCGCTTCTGCATTCCCCATCGGTCGTGAATGTAGGTAATCCGCATGCGATATTTTGGGTCGATGATGTCGAAGTTCACGACCTGGACCGGTTTGGACCGCTTTTGGAAAACCACCCGATCTTCCCTGAGCGGGCGAACATATCGTTAGCCCACGTGGTGTCGCGGGGGAGGGTTATCCTCAAGACCTGGGAGCGCGGTGCAGGACTGACCATGGCATGCGGTTCGGCGGCTTGCGCAGCAGCTGTTTGCGGAGCGCGCAAGAACTTCATCGATCGCCGCGTTAGGATTGAGCTACCGGGGGGAGAGCTGGATATCGAGTGGACGCCTCAAGGGCGGATTTTGATGACTGGACCCGCGGCATTCGAAAACGACGGTGTACTGTTGTGAGCAAGTCGGACGGCGACGCTCGCGAAATCACCGAGCCATTCATCATCACTCTCGGCTGCCGGCTCAATACCTACGAGTCGGAAGTGATGCGGGCGCATGCCGATGCCGCCGGGCTCGGGGATGCCGTTATCATCAACACCTGCGCGGTGACCGGTGAAGCGGTGCGGCGGGCCCTGCAAACGATCCGAAAGGTTCGGCGCGAACGGCCGCATTCTAAGATCATTGTTACTGGGTGCGCAGCGCAGATCGAACCGGAGCGGTTCGCCGACATCGAAGCGGTCGATCATGTCATCGGTAACGACGATAAAATGCGAGGCGCGACGTTCCAGGCGTTAGCGAGGGGCGCCGCCGAGCGGGTTCGCGTGAACGACATAATGAGCGTGACCGAGACGGCTTCGCACTTGATCGATGGGTTCGGCTCGCGGACGCGCGCGTACGTTCAGGTGCAAAATGGCTGCGACCACCGTTGTACGTTTTGCATCATTCCCTTTGGCCGGGGACCATCGCGGTCGGTGGCGGCTGGGGAGATCGTCGCTGAGATCCGTCGACTTGTTGAGAATGGCTATAGCGAGGTGGTGTTGACTGGTGTCGACATCACGTCCTACGGGCGGGACCTGCCTGGACAGCCGACGCTCGGCAATCTCGTCAGGCGGGTTCTGAAGCTCGTGCCCGAACTTCGGAGACTGCGGCTGTCTTCCATCGATCAGGTGGAGGTTGACGACGACTTGTGGGCCGCTCTTGCTGAAGAGGAGCGCCTGATGCCGCACTTGCATCTGTCGATGCAGGCAGGAGACGACATGATCTTGAAGCGCATGAAGCGGCGGCATTCGCGCGAGGATGCCATTGTGTTCTGCGAAAGGGCGCGGATGTTGCGGCCGGACATCGTCTTCGGTGCGGACCTTATCGCGGGCTTCCCGACCGAGAGCGACGAGATGTTCGCAAACACGCTGGACGTGGTTTCGGCTTGTGGGCTGACCTATCTGCACGTATTTCCGTTTTCCCCGCGACAGGGAACACCTGCCGCGAAGATGCCGCAAGTGGACCGCAGAGCTGTCAAGGAGCGGGCCCAGCGGCTTCGCCAGGAGGGCGATGCTGCATTACGCGCGTATCTCGATACGCAGAGGGCGCGTGAGGCGGTCATTCTGCTTGAGCGGAACAACTTCGGTCGTACGGCGCAGTTTGCCGAGACCGACATTGACGTGGCGGGCATGCCCGGCGGAATGGTGCGCGTGCGAATCATCGGTAATGATGGCCGGAAACTGCAAGCAGAGGTGGTCAGTTGAGCCAATCAGGTCAGAAAGGTGGTTTGTTTGGGCGTCTATTGGGTGGCGGCGACTCGAAGGGCGCCGATGGTAAGGGTGCGGGGGACGTCGAGGTTGAGGCCGAGGCCGCGGACAACTTCCCGGCACATGCAAGCGCCCTCGATATTGCCGAAACGGCGGACGCCAGCGACACGGCAGGTGTGGAGCATGGTTGGTTCAACCGTCTCAAATCCGGTCTGACGAAAACGTCGTCGCGGATTTCGGACGGCATCTCGGGATTGTTTACTCAGCAAAAACTCGATGCATCAACACTCGATGAGTTCGAGGATTTGCTGCTGCAGGCAGACCTTGGCGTCGAAACGGCAACGCGTATCACGGAGCGAATTTCCAAGGGGCGCTACGACAAGGGAATCCCTCCACAGGAGGTTCGAAAGATCCTCTCTGAAGAGGTTGAGCGTGTCCTTCAGCCCGTCGCCGGACGATTGCTGATCGAAGATGGTAACAAGCCGCACGTCATCTTGATGGTCGGGGTAAACGGAACCGGAAAGACGACGACGATTGGTAAGTTGGCGGCGCAGCTAGTCGGGAAAGGCAAAAAGGTGATGGTGGCTGCCGGGGATACATTCCGCGCTGCTGCGATTGACCAGCTTCAGGTTTGGGGCGAACGGACCGGCGCAACCGTTGTTGCAGGTGATGTCGGGGCCGATGCCGCCGGTGTGGCATTTGACGCCTTGAAACAAGCCACGGCGGAACGATATGACGCCTTGCTGATTGATACGGCCGGGCGTTTGCAGAACAAGCAGGCGCTGATGGAGGAACTTGAGAAGGTGGTTCGGGTGCTTGGTAAGATATGCCCGAGTGCTCCACATGATTGCGTTCTGGTGCTCGATGCGACAACGGGTCAAAACGCCATGCAGCAGGTAGAGGTCTTCCGTGAGAAAGCTGGTGTTACCGGCTTGGTGATGACAAAACTGGATGGTACTGCCCGCGGCGGCATTTTGGTCTCGATTGCGGCGCGGCATCAAATCCCGGTTTTTGCCGTCGGTGTCGGGGAGGGCGTTGACGATCTGCAGGCCTTCGATGCGCGGGAGTTCGCCGTGGCGATTGCTGAAGCCTAAGCCTAAGCCGGGACTTCGTTTTCTAGAAGTCGCTATTGAACTGGGGTGCTGTGCTCAGTGTGCAGCGAGGTGGGTCCGACCCGCAGCAAAAGGATCGGTTTGACGATGAGCGAGCGCAAGAGCTTCTTCCCCTTCAACGCAAAGCAAACTGTTAATATTCTCAGTGAGTTCGGCCCGCTCGTCGCAATGTTTATCGTCAACGCCGCGGCGGGGATCAACGCCGGGACATGGGCTCTGATCATCGCCACCGGTGTGGCGATGTTGGTAATGCAGATTGTGCTGGGAAGGCTGCCGGTATTTCCGGTGATCGCTTCGACCGTGACGGTGTTGTTCGGCATTCTGACGCTTGTGACCGGCGATCCAATGTGGATCCAGATCAAGGTCACGATCTTTAATGTGATGTTTGCATTATTTCTTTTTGGCGGCCTAATTATAAGAAAGAATTTCTTCCAGCATATATTTGAAGGCACATTTCATTATACAAAAGAAGGCTGGGATAAATTCACTTGGAGTTTTGCTTGGTTCTTTGTTCTTACTGCAGTTCTCAATGAGGTCGTACGGCAATACTTCCAGAAGGATGGTATGTACCCGCCCATCGGCTCATCGTTACATGATATTCTCGGCTTCCAGATCGATGGCGTGAACGTTTGGATTCTGTTCAAGATCGCGCTCATCATGCCTCTCTCCGGGCTATACGCGTGGTATTTGACGACACTGATGGGGAAGTATCGCGTTCCTGAGGACGATGGCGGTGTCTCCGTTGCGACGCAGAGCGTGCCTGATAAAAGCCAGAATGGAGCAGCTTATGCAGCGGCGGAAAAGGCGTCACCGCTTCCGTGAGTTTTGCTGTCGCCTCAAGCTCGAAGGCGTCTGGCGGTATCGGTCCAGTTGCCAATCTTGGCAATGCTCCTTCAACGCCAAAGTCATAAGAAAAAGTTTCAATGTAAGGCAGCAAAGCTGATGAGTGAGCCCGT
>DAOUZE010000345.1 GCA_030665765.1 Filomicrobium sp. | reverse complement strand
CGATCTGTTCGAATCTGTACCCGATGCTCTCGCGTCGGCCGCCCGCCAACTGAAAAACCATGGCTGGGTGCGCGGCCTGGACTGGGGCTATGAGGTCGTAATCCCCGCTACAGCCGATTGCGCGATGGAGGGCCCCGTCGGCGAACGCAAGTACAAAGATTGGATCTCGCAAGGGTTCCGTCGCGTTGCCAACCGCCCGTGGCCGACACATCTGCATGAACAGAACGCCTATCTCATGTCGCCCGCCGGGGCCCACGGTCCTTCATTCCTGGTGACCGATAACTTCAAGGCAATTCGCGAATACAATACGTCCGATCTCTATGCGACGTTCGTCGGCAACCTAGCCGATCGAATACGGGGCGGTGGTGATTTTGTAACGCCTTGGCGTAACGTTGGAGCGCAGCGTACCGCAACGATCCGTGCTGTACAGCAAGGCCTCAAGGACCGCGGCTATCCGATCACAATTGTTGATGGTTTTATCGGATCGAACACGCGTCGCGAGGCCGGTCAGTTCCAGCGAGCTACTGGAATGAAGGTTGATTGCTGGCCTTCCAAACAACTTGTCCAGAAACTGAAATCCGGCTGAGGCCCATTCTGAGACGAAGACAAGTCTACCTAAAGGTACTGGCGGCGCGAATGTGCTATAAAGGATCAAGAGGAATCCATGAATCGGTCCGTCTGCAAACCTAGTTGGGATGAAACCATGCGTGGCTTGGCACCATTCATTATTCTGCTAGTAACCATGGTGGCGACTGCCCTGGTGGCCGATTCGGCGCGCGCGGCAAATAACGCATTCCAATCGAGCTACGTTACGCCCTTCCCGGACGGCGATGTTTACAACGTAGCGATCGTCGGAGATTCGCTGGCCGAGGGCACAAGCTACGGGCTCCGCGACGCGCTGAATAAAGACAGGCGGATGAGGATAACACCAGGCCTCTCTAACTTTTCGCGCATCACCTTCAATACATTTGCCAAAAAGCTGAAGACGCTGAAGCGCAATCTCCTCCAGTCCAAAGCTAATATCGCAGTGATCATGCTTGGCGTACATGATCGCCGCCGTATTCTCGGTAAGAACGGCAAAAGGCATTGGATCGGCACCCAGAGTTGGCGCGATGAGTACGCGCGGCGGATCGATCGTATGATGAAAACCCTGAAGAGTGCCGGCCTAGCTATTTATTGGGTGGGTTTGCCCAATATGCGGTCCAAGGATGCCGATGCCGCTTCCCAGATCATCAATGATGTGATCCGAGAACGCGCGTATCTGAATGGCGTCAAATACATCGACATCTATGCGAGCTTCGCAAATGAAGAAGGCGCCTATAGCGCGTTCGGACCAGATCTCGGCGGTAACATCAAACGCTTGCGCTGGCGCGACGGCCAGCACTTTACAGCCACCGGCTACAGCAAAGTTGCCCATTACATCGCCCGGGAAATCCGCCGTGACGTGACCCAAGCGAAAACGGAACGCACAATTCCGCTCGCCGGCGCTGAAAGTGAACAAGCTGCCGTCCGAGCAGCCGTTGCTCCGAAAGCCGAGGGGGATGAGAAAGCCATTGCAGGCTGGCGAGAGTCCGTAGATCAAGTAAAACAACAGGTCGCCGCGCGCCAGGGACCTCAATCTTACTTTCTGAGTGCTCCCGGGGGCGAACAAAAAGAAGCCCATGGCCGTATCAATCTCAAGGCGGTCAGTGCCAATGGCCGCGAGAAAATCGTTTCCTTGGAGATACTGAGGCCAGCGATACCCGCCTCTGTTGTTGCCTTAGTCACACGCAAGCAGAGCCGTAGCAGAGCCGCCCAGATCGGTGACACCCTGGTCGACGAGACGACCAACGGCATCAACATAATGAGCACGGTCACACCGGCAAGGGAAGCCACGACCACCGGCCAACGGCGCAAGCTATCGCTGGCTCAATCGCCCTTCTTCCGCGTCTTGATAAAGGGAGAACGGATGCAGTCTCGCATGGGTCGCACAGATGATTTCGCGTGGCCGCGTCCGGATCTACCAGCTCCTCCAAGGGATGAACCGCTTCTTCACGATGTCGAGGAGACCGGTCCTGGTGGTATGCCGCTACCGCCAGCAAGTCCCTTCCGTCCGCGCGCCTGAGACCGCGCGCTCGCCGTCGCTGCTGGTCAGTTTTGCGCGCTACCATTCTCCAAATCGCGCAGTTCTTTCTTGGATAGCTTTCCAATCATTGTCTTCGGCAGCTCGTCGCGGAATTCAATCTCCGTGGGCAGCTCAATCTTTGAAAGCCTCGTCTCTAAATGCGCTAGGATGTCCTCAGCGCTTGCCGACCCGCCGTCTTTAAGTTTGATGAAGGCCTTCGGCGCCTCGCCCCGATACGCATCGCCAATTCCGATGACGGTCACTTCGGCGACCGCTGGGTGTGTGTAGATAGCTTCCTCAATTTGGCGCGGATAGACGTTGTACCCCGAGCAGATGATGAGATCCTTGATCCTATCCTCGATAGTGAACAACCCATCACGATCCATCCGCGCTACATCTCCAGTGCGCAGGAATCCATCAGGAGTGAAAACCGCTTTCGTCTCCTCCGGGCGCTGCCAATAGCCCAGCATGACTTGAGGACCACGCACGCAAACCTCGCCTTTCTCACCCTGCGGAACCGGGCGCGCGGGATCGTCCAGATCGCGCAGACTGACCTCCGTTTGCGGTAGTGGCATTCCGATCGAGCCTTCTCTCATTGGACCGGCAGTGGCATTGCACGTGACCACGGGTGAAGCCTCCGTGAGACCATACCCCTCGACGACGACGCAACCGGTGGCATCCTCGAACCCGCGCTTCACTGCAAGTGGCAGAGGGGCGCCGCCAGAGATGCAGAACTTCAACGATCTCAAGTAATGGTTTTTCACCTTTGGAAAATTCATGATCGCATTAAAAAGGGTCGGAACCGCAGGCATCACTGTCGGTTTCGTCGTATTGATCAGCTGCATTAGGGCTGCGAGTTCGAATCTCGGCAGGATGATCATGGTCGAGGCCGTGCGGATCGCGAAATTCATCACTACCGTCATCGCGAATACGTGGAAAAACGGCAACACTCCGAGGAAGCTCTCTTCACCCCGAACCAGCTGCGGCGCCCAGCGGGCGACCTGTTCAGCATTTGCGTATACATTGTAGTGGGTGAGCATCGCCCCCTTTGGCGTGCCGGTTGTCCCACCTGTGTACTGCAACACGGCAAGATCCCGTTCTGGGTCGATATCCACCGGATGCGGCATGCTTCCTGCCTGCAGCACGTCCGCTTCCCTCAGCAACCGATCGGTCACCGGTGAAGCAAGTGGGCGGGCCAGATCCTGCGATTTGAAAAGTTTGAACAACGCCGCTTTGGTTCCCGGCAATAATGCAGGAAACGAAGCGATCAGCGCTTTTTGTAGAACACCTCGCTCAATCAACGGTTCGACTTTTCCGAACAGCGCCTTAAGGTCAAGGGTAACCATCAATTCGACGCCGCTGTCCTGAACCTGGAAGGCGAGTTCCTCAATGGCGTAGAGCGGGTTGAAATTAACCACGATGCCGCCAGCTTTTAGCGTCGCGAAATAGTACACAATGTAGGTCGGCGAATTCGGTAAAAACAGTCCAACCCGGGTTCCTTTGTTGACGCCGAGAGATTGCAGAGCTGCTGCCGCCTCATTGATCCTTGCGCCGATTTGCGCGTAGGTCAGCGTGCGGCCCAGGAAATGCGTGCATACGACTTCGGGATGGCATTCGACAGCATCATTAACCAACGAAAAAAGTGGCCGAGGAGGAATCGGCGCATGCCAGTCAATATCTTTTGGATACACATCAGACCAGGGATGAACAGCGACAGCTCCAGAGGTGTCCAAGTCGTCCTGGTTCATAGAACGGAAACTCCTATTCGATCCGGC
>DAOUZE010000281.1 GCA_030665765.1 Filomicrobium sp. | reverse complement strand
GATGGGGTATACTTGCAGGCTGCTTTCCCCCTAAGTGGTTCGGGACATTGAATTATCACTCACCAGCAGAGTGGTTTGCATAGGGTGTTGCGACGATCGGTTGAACCGGCAGGACGTGGCAGACATTAGCAATATGCGCTTCAACCGCCGCTGGGATTTTCGCAGTTGGCTCAGACGCAGGCATCGGGAATCCGCCGTCCAAAGTCTGCTTTATTAGCACCAAACTGTTGCATTTACTGGCGGGCCAAATACATAGCGAACGACTACAAACGGCATGAAATCGACCGCCTTTCTACCCTTTAAGAGCGGTCGATATCACGGTGCAACGACTGTTCAATAAAGTGCAGGCGCTCTCGCATCTCTGCTTTAGTCAATTTTTCGCGTCTTCGTTAAGACGCTCTTCGATGGACTTGGCTACGGCCTGTTGCAATTTCTGGTTTTCGTATCCCAAAACAACAAGCGCCTGCTTAAGCGCGTTTACTTGCTGGTGCAGCTGATCAGCGCCTTGCTGTAGATCCGTGCGCCCCTGATCGTATCCCTTTTCAAACCACTTACGCTTGAAAGCATCCACGTCATAACCGAACATCTGCTTTCCCCCGTTGGCTTAATTCAAGGCGTAAGCGTTCGTTCTCAGAACACAGCGCCGCAAGCTCGTCCCATAGTTTATCAATATACACTCAAGCTTGACGGTAAGGAGCTCTTTTCTGCTGTAGATCCGGATATTGCCAACACGTGTTGCTCATTTCACCCGGGAAAGTGTCGTGAAAATCCAACAGAATTAGAGCTAAAAAAACCCGAACGAAAACGTAAATAGCTATATGAGCAGATCGTTCGTCACTCTGATCCGCTGTAGTGATGCCGTTGTTAGCGACCTGCGCGGCGTTTGAGTTGGTCGAAAACGACATGATCACGCAGCTCGGGTAGTTTCGCGATACTCGTGGCAACGCGCCAGGCAACGCCCACATTCGGAGGCGAAGCGGAGCATGCCGGTGCTGCGCTTGTCAGATGACGGCCCTGTCCGCTTCGATCAAATAGCGGAAATAGCAAGGGAGCAACTGGAGGATCCAGAATCATCGCCGGCTGTTCAAGCCTAAGTGCAAAGGCGAGGTGATTGCCGTTCCCAAGCGAAATGGGTCCAACCCACAAGACTACATCATCGGCGTCCCAGACTCACTGGATGAGGCCGAGCTCGCAGAACATCGTATATTTGTCCCATACCACCCAGCTCTGGGTGATCTTGCCATCCGCATCATACTCGTCGATCGAGGTTCCCGCCCAGGTGACGGATTTATTCCTTGGGGCGAGGCCCTCGTAGGTTCCAGTCTGCGCACCGCTGAACGTCCAGTGGGTTGCGACGCGGTTGTCCTCTGCGATCTGCATTAGGACGTCTACTCTCGTCCCGGGAAAAGCGCTGTGGTACGACGCCACGATTGCCTTTAATTCATCCAGCGTCACGCCCTTCTCACCGTCTGTCGCGGCGATCGGCTTCTGGTAGTTGATGTAGCCCGGAGCAAAGAGGCTGTCCGGTTCAACCTGGAAGTTGCTGTCCCACCACTCGATAGATTTCCGTGAAGTCGCTTTCTGTTCTTCCAAAACGTTACCCTTTTTTACTACGTCGGCTTCACTCTCCTGCGCCATCGCCGCCGGTGAGGGCTGACACCCAGCGAGTGCCGCCACTGTCGCGACCGCGGAGCGAAGGCTCCTGCCAAAGCGTCTTGCCCTTGGAAAGAACTAACAAGATTGTTGCCTTGGCTCGTTCGCATTTATCCCAGGTGGGAGATAACTGCCGTTCCCAAGGTGGCAAGGCCGAGTACGATGCACACCAGCTACTTGCAGCCTAAACGGACACAATCAATGGAGCAAAGCCCGGGCACGGCAAAACCGCCCGATATACAGGACGTTCTCATAGGCATCTTTCTGCTTGCGGTGACGGTTCTTGTTATTCTCTCGGAATGGACAAGTAGAACAACCTGGCAAGGCTTCGCCGCGATCGGCGTCATCTTATTTATCGTCGCCGCGATACCGCGGGTCGGGTGGTCGAGGATTGCCTTCGCCGTCACCGGTTTCGCACTATTCATTTCGGCCTTGATCACCCGCCCAGACTGGCTAGAGCTTACGGAAGCCGCCCTAAGTAGCGCAGCGTTTATTGCCGCGTTCTTCACCGCGCTCACATGGCTGCGCAACGCCTCCGCTTCGTCGCCGGCAATTAATGTGTGCGGCCGTTTCCTCGCCGAACAGCCACCCGGCCGCCGCTACGCGACGCTCACTATCGGAGCCCACTTGTTTTCGCTAATCCTCAATTATGGCTCCATCGCGCTTTTAGGGAACCTTGCCGAAGCCAGTGCACGACGAGAACCTAATGAAGAAATCCGAGGCCATCGTACTCGCCGCATGCTCCTCGCTATCCAGCGCGGCTTCGTTTCCACACTACCTTGGTCGCCTTTGACATTTGCCGTTGCCATTTCGACCTCGCTTGTGCCCGGCGCGAGTTGGGCTGACGCGCTCGGATACTGCGTAGTGAGCGCCTTGATCCTTGCTGGCCTTGGCTGGGCATTGGACACAGTTTTCAAACCCCGACTTTCGAGTCCTAGCTCACCGAGGTCAAAGCCAAACGGGACATGGGCCAGCTTGTTGCCGCTGCTCGCCCTACTTACTCTCCTGGTCCTGACAGTTGGCGCGCTCCACATCGCAACGGGCATTCGCGCTGTCGGGGTTGTGATGGTCGCTGTCCCCTTAATTTCGGCGTGTTGGATCGCGTTGCAGAACTTTGGCGACAGGCCGATTGCCAGAACTTTATCTCGAACTGCGCAGTACCTAGTTCGCGATCTTCCCGGCTACCGATCGGAACTGTTCTTGCTCACCATGGCCGGGTTTATTGGCACTCTCGGCGCCAAACTCCTGAGCCCGATCTTTGCTGCATCGGGTTACGACCTTACGGTTTTCCCTGGTTGGATGATACTCGTTGCTCTTGTCTGGCTAATTCCGATCACGGGCCAGATCGGCATGAACCCCATTTTGTCAGTGTCGCTCATCGCACCACTTTTACCAACTGCGTCGGCAATGGGCGTGACCCCGGCCGCAGTGACAACTGCGCTGACCGCCGGCTGGGCACTCAGTGGCGCAAGTTCACCATTTGCCGCAACGACAATGCTGGTCGGCAATATTGCGCGGGTCAGCGCCTGGCATATCGGATTGGTTTGGAACGGTGCCTACACGGTATTATCCGCTCTCATGCTCTCGGCCTGGGTCGCCTTCATCGCATCCTTCTAAATGGGCGCCGTTTGAGGTTGTTGGCGAGGGGGGGGGGCGAAGTGACGATCGCCGCGACCCCCATGAATGGGTATAATGTTCAGGTGGAGACAGGCGCGGCCAAAGATTGAGCGTTGGTCAACATGCTGGCTGCTCGGAGCAAGATGGCTGCGACCTAGTCCGGCAGGGTATATGATAGCTCGTCAGAGTCCTTACGGATCGTGTCTGTTATGGTGTTTTATGAAAGTTCAGAAACCACCAATTTACAGACAGGCGACAAGGTCTGGTTCTGGTCCTATGCGGATGAGGCAAACCCGGAGCGGAGATGTGGGGTCGTGTCTGGCTTCACTCTAGCAACGGAGGGTGAGGTTGTTAGGGTTCGAATCATCGATGCAGCGGTCATCGAGTCGGCGATGCTGCTCACAAGTTCAGTGCGGTTGGTGAAGGCAGGAGAGAGTTGAGATGGCGGGAATTACTAAAATTGCGCAGGCACGAGTGGCCACGAACCTCGATAACGAAAGGCAAGAACTGCTGGAAAAGGTCGAGGAACTAGCCGAGGTGAGCGACAACGGTCAGTGGCACGTGACGTTACTAGGTGGCGATATAGACTTTGACGTGGACTTTAAAGCTTACAACTCCGAAGTGCGGGCTTTCATCGAGAAAGAACTGCGGGGCCAGTTAGCAAAAATCGACGAACAACTCCGTGAATTAGGCATCGAGCCCGACGTATAGGCTACCGAATGTAGGAGAGAGTTGAGATGGCGATAACCGTTGAGCAGGTGTTGTCACATTCGCATATCTCGATCGCAGTCGATCTAAGACCAACCGATCTCAAGCCGCCAACGTCACGTTTTGCCACGTAAGCATCGCGGCGGTGTTGTCACGGTAACGCGGCTGCTGAGTTGATGCCGTATGCTATCAACGTCCGATGAGCAGTTCTTCCTATCGTCGCGATCGCTTCCCGGCCTCTGTGATCCACCACGCGGCCTGGCTGTACTTTCGCATTCCTCTGAGCCTGCGCGACGTCGAGGATATGTTGTCCCAACGCAGCATCGATGTCTCGTATGAAACAGTCCGCCGCTGGTCGATCAAGTTTGGCTTGGCCTATGCAAGAACACTCAGACGCTCGCACCCGCGTGCTGATACGCGTTGGCATCTCGATGAAGTCTTCGTCTCGATCAACGGCAAGACAATGTATCTATGGCGTGCCGCCGATTGCGAGGGATAGGTCCTGGACGTGCTGGTGAAATCGCGCCGAAACAAGCGAGTAGCCATGAAGCTGATGCGGAAACTGCTCATGTCACAAGGCTTCTCGCCAGACGCCGTCATGACAGACAAACTGCCATCATATGGCGCGGCATTGAGCGAACTTGGGATGAGAGCTCGCCACATAACCGGCGGTCGGATCAACAATCGGGCCGATAATTCTTATCTTCCGATACGGCAAAGAGAACGACGGATGTAGCGCTTCAGATCTGCTGGTGCCGCGCAACGATCTCTCTCAACCTACGCTGCTATCTACAACACATTCAACGTCCAGCGTCATCTGATCTCGCGCAGAACAATGCGACAGTTCCGAGCGGCAGCTATGGACAGGTGGAATGCCGTGACTGCTGCAGCGTGAAACACGGAGACG
>DAOUZE010000176.1 GCA_030665765.1 Filomicrobium sp. | reverse complement strand
TGGTTCCGGCAGCGCATCATGTGTGTGCCCGGTCAAGATGACGTCGATGCCCTTGACACGACCGGCCATCTTCCGGTCGACGTCGAAGCCGTTATGCGATAGCAGAACGACGAGTTCAGCACCTTCTCCGCGCGCCGCGTCGACGTTCTTTTGGACCTGATCTTCACGGATGCCGAACGACAGGTTGGGGAACAGCCAGCTTGGGTTAGCGACCGGCAGATATGGGAATGCCTGGCCGATAACTGCGACCTTGACTCCGCCGCGCTCAAACATTAATTATACATCGAACGCTGGTTCTTCCCACTCAGAATCAAAGAAATTGCCGACCAGAAACGCGAAGGGCAGTTCGTCGACGATTTCTTTGACGCGATCAATGCCATACGTGAATTCCCAATGCGACGTCATCGCATCCGGCTTCAGAGAATTCATCACCTCGACCATGTCGCCGGCCTTCGTCTTGAAGGACGTGTAGCTGCCCTGCCAGGTGTCTCCGCCATCCAGGAACAAAGTGTTATCGGCGCGGTCGGCGCGAATGGAATTGAGCACCGTGGCAATCCGGTCGATGCCCCCCATGTGGCCATACACTTGGGCCAACGCCACGTAGTCATCCGAAGTCAGTGCATAGGCGTCAGGTGTTCCCGGAGCGATCTTGTACAATTCCAGGAAGTCTCTGCCGGTGACGTGAGGTGGCTTTCCCTTGACCTCACCGACACCCAAGTTAACCGACGGTTCGCGAAAGTAGATTGGTTTCAGCTGGGCGTGAAGGTCGGTGACGTGGACCAAGGAGACGTTGCCCATCGTCGGGAACTTGAGCAGGTCGTCTTGGCTCATTAGCGCCTGCTGGGCGGCGAGCGCTCGCCAGGACCCGCTACCGGCCGTCCCAAGAATGGCGCCGGTGGCGACCGCCGCCTGTAGGAATTCTCGCCGTGAGAACATGCAAACGTCTCCTGTTGCGAGAACCAGCCAGTCTCGCCGTCGGGGATTCAGTTGGTGGAAGAGTGCGCCAGTCCGACCGGGACGAAGCCAGGCGCGCTCAGGTTTCTCCGGTCAGTTTCTGACCGCCGGTGTTTCGATCGAGAGGCCTTGGCCGCGTGAAGCGACGTAGAGTTCAAGAGCGGTGAACTCATCCCCACCAACCTTGAACGGGGTCGCACGGATATTTTTCATGCAGCCCTTGAATCGGCGATGAATGGAACCGAGCTTCTGCCACTTCGATCGGTACGTCGGGAAGCCATTGATCTGCCCCTGGCTCAGGTGGTCAGCGCGGATCATCTTACCGTAGTTTTCTTCATGGCAACCCGAGCACGACATGTCGAGTTGACCGACGCGCGCGTAATAGATCTCCTTGCCCTTGTCATGCCAGGCCTTCATGGGGCCGTCGGTTTTGACATTAACCGGCATGCCGCGAGACTGCAGGCCGATGAATGCCGTCATCGACAGCATCTCATTGGATTCCCATTTCCATGGCGCCGCCTTCATATTCTGCGTGCGGCAGTTGTTGATGGTATGCTCCAACGTCAACGGCTTGCCAGCCGCTTCATTCCACTTTGGCATTTGGGCGCGCACGCCCTTCATGCTCTCTGCGGCGTCGCCGTGGCAGGACTCGCATGACTTGCCCGCCTCACCGTCAACGGTCGACCAAAGCTGCTCGCCGGTCTCGACGTTGGTGAAACCAGGATTGTCGAAGTCATCAAGCTGCATCGCCTGTGTCGCTTCATTGCGGAAGCGCCAGCCCGAATAAACTTTCTCAAGCGGGCCATCTTTCGCACCGGGAACCTCTGTCATGTATTTTTGGCCATCGACCGCAAGCTCGTTGTCGTTGGGACCGGCCAAGGCGACCGTCGCGTATGCCGCGACGGCAGCAAGTCCGGCAGCGGCAGCCAATTTAGCGGCTGTTGAGCTGATAACACGCGTCCCCATGGAACGACCTCCCTAAATTGTTTTTGCGCCTTGTCCGGCGAGTTTAACCGCCGACCTTAATCTTCTTTTCGGTCGAGTAGGTGGAGCCGTCGTCGTCGACCCAGGTAAATTTAAATGTCCCGCTTTCGGGCACCTTGACCTTAAATTGGAAATAGGGGTTTGCCGAGACGGCTGGACGCACGTCGGCGGAAAAAACAGGCTTACCGTTGAATTCGGCGGTAAACTTATTGATGATTTTCTGAGGGATTAATTCGCCCGTTTTCTTATCTTTCCTGAAGCCCGATTCCATCTTGTGATTGATCAGCGTCTTGATCGTGATCACCTCACCGGCCTCGGCCTTCTTAGGCACCTTCACGCGCGGTTTGACTTTTGCCATCGATGTCTTCCTTTTGAAATATGTCAGAGACTTAGCAAGCGCTGGCCTAACCGCCGCAGCCGCCGATCGTCACCTTGACTAACCGCTTGTCCATGAAGAACGACCCATCGCTCATCCTCGCGACGGCGATAACATTTTGCGTCTTGGCGAGACGGATGCGCGTTGAAGCTGATGCCTTACCGCTCATCTCCGAGAAGTGGAAAGTGGCTACCCCGGGACGTGGATTTCCATCGGCGACAACAAGCACGGACTGAACGTGGTCGTCCGCGGTCATCGGGCTTTCTATGTCGAAGGAAACCGGAACCGTATTCCCATTCTCAGCAATCTCCGGAGTGCTCAGGCTGACTTTGCCGGTCTTGGTTTCAGCACCGCCTGTAAAGGCTTTAATAGCGTCTTCGGCCGACTGCCCTTTGGCGACGGCGGGCCCAACAGTCGGGCCTGCGATGACCACGGCCGTCGCACCGGCACCAAGGCCGAGAGCCTGCCGTCGTGTAACGCGCATGGTGGCTGCTTTCATCATCATTCTCTAATTTCCGTTTGGTTGATGCTATTCCTTCAGGGTGCGGAGATAGGCAACGATATCTTCGATCTGCTCCGCCGAGAGGATCGTCTTGCCCTTGAACTTTTTAAGCGGACGCGTGAAGCCGCCGTCTCGGTAGAACGCCGGCATCATCGTTTCTTCTCCGAAGATTATCTTCGAGTTTACAACGATGGCGCGCAACTGCGCTTCGTTCCAGCGCTCGGCAACGCCGTCTAGTGCTGGGCCAACTTCGCCGTGAAACTGCTCTTCTTTGAGTTCGGAGTTCACGTGGCAAGCTAGGCAGTTGCCCAACTTGCGGTTCTTGAACCACTCGCGCCCCTTGACGGCGCTACCAGCACTGCCGGTCAGTGACGTTTTTATCTCACCGTCCGAGATCTTGACTTCGGCAGGTGTGACCGGACCCGCCGTCACACCTTGGCTAACGAGCCCCATGGTCAAGAGGCATACAGCCGCTGCGCTGAGCACTCGCTCCATTTGCGCCCTCCCTTGTTGTTTATGTCGTTCTGGGCTGCGACACTAACTCACGCAAAACGTCAACTCAATACCTATTCGTATTTTTGAATGCGTTGCGCTGTGGCTTCGGCGTTGCAGCAATAGGACGTGTCCGACAACAAGAGCCTGCATGGGGCGGAACCGGCGGCGTGATGATTGAAAAAAGAACGGGCCGATCCGCCGCCAACGCGCGCTATCGGAAAACGCAAATCCACCAAAAGAATTATGTGAAATGTTCCAATGCAAACGCAAGCCGGAAGGCGATTTAACGGGCTGATGGCAAGATCGTCGGCCAGTCGGGCTGCCGTTGCGCGATGATTAACACATGCAAACACGCGAATATCTTGCTATAGTAGTTTATGGCATACTTGAAGACAGTCTTGGACCGACGCCTGTGGCCCGGCTTAATGGCCGCGGTACTTGTCGGCTATGGGCTAGTAACAGTGACTGCCGACTGTGGGTTGGCCGGGCATTCAGATACATCACTAGTGATGATGGAAGAAGATGGCTGCAGCTGGTGCCAACGCTGGCATGAAGAAATCGGCGTCGTCTACGGCAGGACGCCGGAGGGTCAGTTGGCTCCCCTGCGTATCGTGGATGTTCACGCACCGGTTCCCACGGACCTCGATTTTCTCAAGTCAGCCTACTTCACGCCGACCTTCATCCTTGTCAGCGATGGAACGGAGATCGGACGCATCCAGGGCTACCCTGGAGAGGATTTCTTTTGGGCGTTGCTCGGCCAGTTGCTTGCAAAGCTTCCGTCCGAAGCCCTAAAGGCTGAGACAATACAATGAGCGAAAAAACAACAGCCATGCTCGACCGTGCCAAATTCGAGGACGATTCACAACTCGATGAAATGGCCGAGAACGCCAAGCGTGCGACCGATTTCTTGAAGGCGCTTGCCCACGAGGCGCGCTTGATGATCCTGTGTTACCTGGCCAGCGGTGAGAAGTCGGTGAAGGAGCTCGAAGACCTGCTGTCGCTGCGTCAACCGACGGTGTCACAGCAACTCGCCCGCTTGCGCATCGAGGGCTTCATCGATGCACGCCGTGATGGGAAAATGATTTACTACAGTTTGGCCGACCAGCGTGCCAAGATAATGGTTGAACAGATTTACGAGATGTTCTGCAACCCCGATCCAGGCCGCCGCTAATACACAAGGCTGGGAGCGCTTGTGGCAACGAACTGATAGCTTTCGTTGAATTCTAGAACGCCCCACCACCGAAGAAACGACGATAGTGCGCCAGCGAAGCGGGCATCTGCAACTCCAACACGTGTTGCGTCCATGGAGGAAACGACTGCCACATTATCGGCGTTCGCGGTAGGACTGGCAGGAGGCTTAATACTCGGCCTGGCAGCCCGACTGGGGCGGTTCTGTACGCTTGCCGCAATCGAAGATTCGCTGTTCGCACACGATAATACGCGTTGGCGCATGTGGGTGCTGGCGATGGCAGTGGCAATCCTCGGCGTCTTTCTTGCCGAAACGCGAGGACTCATCGATCCTCGGGCCGCACACATCATAGCCAGCGATTTCAATCCCCTCTCCACGGTTCTCGGCGGCCTGATGTTTGGTGTTGGGATGGCGTTGGTTGGGACCTGTGGTTTCGGCACCATCGTCCGCATGGGTGGCGGTGACCTGGGCTCATTCCTGGTTTTTCTCGTGCTTGGCATTTCTGCCTTCATGGCCGCCTCTGGTCCGACGGCAGTATTGCACGTCTGGTTGCTGGAACCGCTCGCGGTGCGTAACGAACTGTTCGCGGATCCGCGGCTGCATATCGTGCTGGCCAAGCTCACCGGTATCGGTGCGACGCTGATCCCGCCTCTGATTGTGGTGGGACTATTCGTATGGGTGCTTGCCAGCAGCAAGTTCCGCAGCCGGCCAGGCCGGCTTGCCTGGGGCGTCATTGTCGGGCTCGTCGTTGCATCCGGTTGGATTGGTACTGGCTGGTTGGTCTACGATGACTTCGATCCGCGGCCGATTGTGTCCTACACCTTCATTTACCCCGTCGGCTCGAGCTTGATGTACATGATGACTTCGACAAGCTCGCAGTTGAGTTTCGGAATCGGCAGCACGCTGGGTGTTCTGGTCGGTGCATTTGTTGGGGCTCTCATGAAAAATGAGTGGCGCTGGCAGACGAATGACGCCGCATTCGAGGCAAAGCGGCAGATCATTGGTGCTTTTTTAATGGGTACCGGTGGAATGTTTGCGTTGGGATGCACCTTCGGACAGGGGTTGAGTGCCGTATCGCTGTTGGCGGTTTCTGCCGCGCTGGCGTTGGGTTCGATCTGGCTCGGCGCTTGGCTCGGTTTGCTGTTCTTGATGGAGGGTAGCTTGAGTGGGGTATGGCGTTCACTGATGCCCTCGAGAACGCGCCCGAAAGCGCCGGCCGAATAGACAGGATGCAGCGCGCTACATGGGCAGCTCAGCGGGGCAACCTCGTGTCACGAATGTTTGTCTGGGAACTGCCCAATAAAGGAATGTACGCTGTGCCCAGCGGATTTATTTACCGGATCTCCTAATCGGGGTAGCGTTAAAGAAGAAGCTGACTATTTTGATTCCGGATTTCAGAATTCCGCTGACCTTCGGGCCAGCCGGCTCATTGGAGATAGATATTGCGAACGCTCATATTAGCAATAACCCTAACCATTACTGCGCTGGCCGGTAATACCGCAGCGGTTGGAGCCGCGTCGATCGATGGGACGTGGAGTGGCGGCGGTTACGTCAAGGCGACTGACGGTAAACGCGAAAAGGTACGCTGCCGCGTCACCTACCGCAGGCAAACCTCGAAGGTCTACAGCGTATCGGCCGTGTGCGCGTCTGCCTCGACCAAAATTAGACAGTCGGGTGAAGTCTTGAAGGTCAACCAAAACCGCTATGTCGGCGATTTGTTTAATAGCGAATACAACATAGCGGGCCGCGTCAGGATTAATATGCGTGGCCGCAGCCAGAGCGTTTCCTTCAAGAGTTCCGCCGGCTACGGCAGCATGACTTTGCGCAAGCGTTGACTGGCAGCCAGTCGAACGTTCACTCTGGTTGCAGGGCGGCAACGCCGGGCAGAGTTTTGCCTTCTAGCCATTCGAGAAAGGCGCCACCGGCGGTTGAGACGTAGTTGAAGTCCTTCGTCGCGCCGCAGCCGTTGAGTGCGGCAACCGTGTCACCGCCACCGGCGACCGCTAGCACCTTGCCAGCCGCAGCAAGTTCGGCCGCTTTGCGAGCGGCGGCATCTGTCGCCGCGTTGAAGGGCTCGATCTCAAAAGCACCGAGCGGGCCATTCCACACGATCGTCTTAGCGGTTTCAAAGCGACGGGCGAAGTCGGCTACCGATTGCGGTCCGGCGTCGAGGATCATCGCATCATCAGGGCACGCATTGGCGACGACCGTTTCGGCAGCTGCGTTCGCAGCAAACTCACGGGCCACCACAACATCTTTCGGCAACACGATCTCGCAGTTTGTTTGGGCCGCCTTGGCAGAGATTTCTCGGGCGGTCTCGGTGAGGTCCTGCTCGCATAGTGACTTGCCGACCGGATTGCCCTGTGCTGCCAGGAATGTGTTGGCCATGCCGCCGCCGATGATAATCTGGTCGACTTTCTCAATCAGGTTCGACAGCAATGCGAGCTTGCTTGACACCTTGGCGCCGCCCACCACCGCAATCACTGGCCGTTCCGGTGCAGAAAGCGCTTTTTCCAACGCTGTCAATTCCGCTTCCATCTGGCGCCCGGCGCCGGCGGGCAAAAGCCTGGCGACGCCAACCGTCGACGCATGTGCCCGGTGCGAGACCGAAAAGGCATCGTTGATATAGACATCACCGAGGTCCGCCAGCGCTTGCGAAAACGCCGGGGCGTTGGCTTCTTCGCCTTCGTAAAAACGGATATTCTCTAGAAGCACCACTTCCCCTGGCGCGAAATCTCCGAGCCGCCAATCTGTACCCGGCCAGCCTTCCGCCGGGATAGCGAACCTTACTGGTGCCGAGAGTGCGTCGGAAAGGGGCTGC
>DAOUZE010000214.1 GCA_030665765.1 Filomicrobium sp. | reverse complement strand
CTATGGCTCGCGCATAATCTCGCGTCAGGAACTGCACGAAAATTACGTAAAGGATCAAGAGGCTGCCGGCGCTATGGTTGAGCCGGACGGCGTCTGCATTCATGCGGCAAAACTAGCCTTCGGCTATCTCAATCTTGCGCGCAAGCTCGGTGCGACGGTTCATCCGGCTAGTCCGGTGATAGATTGGCAGATCAAGAACGGTATCCACCACCTGACGACGCCGGGAGGGACTGTCCGCGCCCGCGCCGTGGCGCTCGCGACCGCGGCCTACACACCCCCGGGGCTCAGCAACCACACCAAGAACCGAGTGATGCCGATCCTGTCAAACTCGATCGTTACAAGGCTGCTAACAGACGAAGAGAAAGCAGAATGCGGGTTTCAGATCAATTCACCGCTCACCGATACGCGCACTTTGCGTCACTACTATCGCCACCTGCCCGATGGTCGGGTCCAGATCGGCGGCCGCAGCGCAATCAGTGGCGCCGACGCGGAGAATCCCAAACACCTCGCTTTATTGCAGCAAGGTTTGTACCGAAAATTCCCAGCGCTAACCGGCGTTAAGCTTGACTATTCCTGGTGGGGATGGGTCGATATGAGCCACGATATGATGCCCCGCATATTCCAGCCTGATCCCGATAAGACTATCTACTACGCCATTGGATATGGCGGCAATGGTGTCATGTATTCGGCTCAGGCGGGCCGACGCATGGCGCAGATGGTCGCCGGCAAAGGCGAGGAACTGGATCTGCCAATATTCACTTCGCAACTTCCAAGCCACGGCATCCTGACGCCATTTCGACGTCTCGGTCAGCGTGCAATGTACCGCTGGTACTACCTGAATGACGAGAAACTCTGACGCACGAATGCGTGTCGAAGAGAATGGAACGCGACCATGAAAATGATCAGTGCATCGGCCTTCATCTAAGAGGGAGGCATCGTCAACGGCTACTTAAACAAGTGGATGCCTCTTAGTATACCAGACAGGGTGCCCAAGCATGGGGGAGCTGGACAGTATCGAGCAGAAATCAAAGAAAAACCGGGCCGGTGCACGAAGAGGATTGTGCACAGACCCGGTTGCGCAATCCTGCTGCGGGTAACGCAGCATAGGAGACTAGGGGTTTGGGACTGTGCTGCCAACGAGGACCAACCCATTGCAATGCAGAACAGTCCCAGACGTATGCTAGCGAATCAGCTGACGATGGCGAGATGTTTGCAAGTTCTTGTCCCCATGCACACCAGAGTGGTCCACAGTAATCACGGTTTTGTGGAAAAGGCAGAGCGGTTAAGGTGAGGCGGATAGTCCGAACCAGGCCACCTATCAGGGAAGAGGGCCCAATCCTGACATCGGGAGCTCCGAACCACGAGGGAGTAATGTCGGGGAGCCCGACCCAGGGTCGGCGTGGCCAGTGTGTTTGTGGCATGGCAACTCAAGTCTCGTATCTACCCATTCAGTTTTTCCAGATCGACCCCGGGGTGTTACCGCTTCACGGGAACACCCCACGCGTTCGTCCACGCGAGGGAGATGTGGCGGCGGCTAAATGCACGATAGATACAACCGCTTTAGTTAACTGCCGTTTTTTTTGACCTCAGCATTAGGGCCTCGAATGACCGGTTAGCGCTCGTTTGGGGCTTTCACGTGATAATTCTCTCACGTCCGCTTCTTGATCTTTGCAGACCTTGGGGAGGTTGGGCAACGGCTGCCCACCCCCCCGTGCCGATGAGCTTCTTGCCCCCTCTGGAAACCGGGGAAAGGTTGCACAGATCTCTTGAGATCGCCTTCGAAGGCGATCAATCAATAGAAAGGCGGCGATCGTGCCGGACCTATAAACGGGGGTTATCTATGAGCAAGAATCAGATGAGTGAGGCACTCATGATCGAATGCCGACAAGCCATCGGTGAGGCTGTTGTAGACCTGCAGATGGCGGCCCTGACGCGTGATGAACGCATCCAAGTTGATAGCGCGGTAGCAGGAGCGCTAATGATGCAATTTGCGTTACTGATGGCCGAGTCATTTCGCGGTGACCAAGGACTGATGCTTGATCAGTTGAAGCGTCAGCACGACAACATCAGGGACTACATCCAATCAGGCTTCGGCGATTTCTATCAAAAGTAGGACGGGGTGCAACTAGCCCACTGGGGTAACATCAGTTCGCAAACGAGCAATCGTCCTTGTGAAAATCGCTACGTCATCGCTTGCTCGCGCAAGGACCAGCGCGCCCTGAATTCCGAGAACAATCATTTCGGAGAATTTTTTGGCCCGTTTGCATGAGTGACCCAACCGTTCCAGCGCCTGGGCCAAAGTTTTCAGCCAACGCCTGAAGTAGAGTTGTATCGACTCAGAAAAGGCGACTAGGGTCTTGGCCAGCGACAGCGCGCCGATCAGACATACGCGGCGGCCTGACTGGAAATAGTCTAGTGCAGCATCAAGCATGTCATTCACAGCCCGTACCGGGTCATCGGTCGTCTCGAGCGGCTGAAAGACATGGCATTCAAACCAGTTGCCAATCTCCGCTAGCACCGCCTCTATCATTTCTTGTTTCCCGCCGGGGAAGAAATGGTAGAGGCTTCTCTTACCGAGACCCGTCCCCTCAGTAATTATCGACAGACTCGCACCTTCAATCCCATGCTCCCAGAATACGTCTCCCAGGATTGGCAGGATATCGCTGTGTTCTGTGACGAGTCCGGCCAGGTTTCACAGTCCGAGTTCGGAAAGGCCTGGATGATCATCCAGGCGCCGGCCCTTCGGCCAGTGAAATTTTCGATCCGCCTCGGCTATCGGCAGATCGTTGATGCTGGCGAACCGATTGCGCACCAGGCCGTTTGGTTCGACTTCCCAATTTTCGTTCCCGCACGAGCGAAACCAGTTTCCGCTGTCGCCGTGCCATTCGTAAGCAAGCGCGACCTTGGCCGCATCGCGGCTATTTCAACCATCTTCGGCCAGACGCACTTTTTGTATCGCGGACGCGCGGTTGAATGAAGGAAATGGCGGGCATTCTCTCATTATTCAACCTCGTCGAAGACCAAGAAACCTCGACTGTACCGCTCGGTAAACTTGGAGTAGAATTCGTGAAAGTAACTCTCATGTTTCGACGGCCTTCGACGTCCTTGCCCGCCAGAACGATGCATGACTGCTGTCAAACAGCCGAGCCCGTACCCACCGGTTCGAGCGCGACAGTGTGTTGCTACCTGATCGAGGGAGAAGTTCGCGCTGGAGAGCATTGGCTTCAGGCGACTTGCCGGGCAACTGCCGGTAGAGGGGCGCTCAAAAAGTCATTGGACCCCCCGACTGACGAGGGGTTCCAACTTGTCGTTTTCGGCAACACTTCGTTGGACGTGTCAGCCGAGGTCGATTTCGCATTCAACGACGTGATTCAGGTCGGTGCCTTCGGCCGTCACAACGGCTTTGACCTTGAGAAAGCCCTGATTTACGGCGCCACTGCGAACTATCTCTTCAATCTCGCGTTGCGAGGTGACACCGACCTGCTTGAGGAATTTTCGCAGCGACATATTGAATCGTTCTTGGTCCATCTTCTCTCTCACTCAAATTCTTGTGTTGCGGTCCACAGTAATTCTATCTGGCTTGTATAATATGCACTGATTGCCATTGCGTTTGGGCATTCAATTTGCCTCTGATGCAGTTTGCAGTTTCTGATGTCCACACTCAAGGCACAGACCAAGCGCTATTGCACTCCCTCGAACTAGAACGGGGAGGCTTAATCAAACGCCCCGCCACATTGAAATTGAGAAGGCCAGCCGGATCATCAGGTAGTCCTGATCCGGTGGTTCAAGAAGTGGCTATGAGATCCACATCCCAACAGCCTGCTTGGCGAGGATAGGCCTTGCCCCAACCCCATGCACCGGCACCGAAGTCACGGGCAACCACACATTTCCGGTAGATATTGGAGACCATGTGACCGTCACCAGCCAGCAGCACTTTGGTGAAACACACTCCTAGCGCAAAGCGGAGACCTGCCTTCGGCCGGACTGTTACGCCCGCACCTGGAGAACTCGGCTTGCGCAACGTCGCGTCACAGCGGCCTGGCCGTGTAGCGGCAGCGCCTCAGAGGTTTTAGCACTGGTCAAGATCCCACCCCCAAAGCGCGACCCCGCGCCGGCTGGACTTGGCCTGTCGACGGTCGGAAAGATCCTCACGAAAGCGAGAGAGGATGAGGCATGTTGATCGATTTGGACCAACTCGGTTCACTACTCGACCTTCTCGATTTTCTAAACGCGCTCATGGTGCCGGTTGGGTACTTTCTAGAGACCGGATTAGCGGGTCGGGGTAATACGCTGCCCCAGAAGCAGAAGGGGGCTCTGGAGGACAGGTGGCATATTAGCGACACCGGCAAATCTAACGTCTAGGGAAGGCATACTGTATTTCGACGCTGGCGCTACATGGTATGATTTCAGAGAGTCGAATCGGAAAACCTGCGGTGAGCGAGAATGAAAAAGGCAGTTAAGTATCTCTCCTTCTTATTACTCGCGTTTCAATTCGGCAGCGAGGCTGTCGCCCAGGAGGCTTCCGGTCAGACTTTAACCGTCGGCCAGCAGGGGCCAACTGGATTTGGTTCTTCTCGTCAAGACCCGAAAAATATACTCAAGGATATTCAGATTCGGGCGACGCAGAAGGACGGACTGATTCCGTTTTCGCCGCTGCAGCCGTTCCGTGACAGGTTCAAGGATTTCAACGACGCTTTGTACCGCAGAGCCGGTATGAAGCTCGGGGTGGCGTTCCATCATCTTTTCCAGGGTGCATCGAACGTTCTGCCCATGACCGCGGATTCCGGAACTGCCACGGATACCGATATTACCGGCAGTTGGGAACTGTTCCGCCGGGGGCAGCCGACGATGGGCGAACTGATGTTTAGCGTCGAGGGTCGTTGGGATTATGATACGGTCGGCCCTCAGGATCTTGGCTTCAGCAGCGTCGAGACCGCTGGCGGAACCGCAAACACGTTTTCAGCCTACGACCCGTCATTTATTTTGCGCAACCTCTTCTACCGTCAAGGTGGAGAAGAAGCCGGTTGGGTCTTTAGGCTCGGCAAAATTACGACGGATGCTTTGTTCCTTACTAATCGTCATATCAGTCCCAACGCGACATTCCTGCCAAATGCCGGGACAGGTGTGTTCGCGGCTGGATTTGCAGACTCCGGCCTCGGGATCGCCGGCGCTTGGTATCTCAACGATCGCATTTACGTCGGCGGGGGAGTGGCGGACTCGAACGGCGATCGCTTTAACTGGGGTGACATCGGTGCGGGGCAATTTTACAAGGGCGTCGAGCTCGGCGTGAAGATCAATCCGCTAACGGAAAAGGCTAGTTTTTCCAAATTGTTGCTCTGGCATACGGATGGGACAAAGGATGGCCAGCCGATCAACGCGAACACGGGTGAAGCCGGATGGGGTTTCGCATTGGTGGCTGAGCAAGAACTGACTTACGACGGCCGCTTGGTTCTCATCGGACGATATGGCAGAAGTTTCGAAAACGCAGCGATCTATGATCAACAAGCCGGCGTTCACCTCTTATATTACGATCCATTTGGCCGGTTCAAAAACGATGCAATCGGCACCGCCTTCAATTGGGTTGACTCGACTTTTGAGAACACAAGGGAGGAGTATAACTGGGAAACCTTTTATCGCTTTCCACTACTCCCGGATGTCGACACGACCCTGAGTTATCAGGCCATACTCGATCCAGCATTCACGACCGACTTTGATTTTTCCTCGGTGTATTCTTTGAGGATGACAACGTCGTTCTAAGCGTTGTCGCATGACGCTAGAGCTCCATGCGTTTACATTATCAGGTGGGCGAGCACCTAGTCGGCACCCGCATCGGTCGCAATCGGCTTAACAGCCTGATTGGTCTTGCACGCCGATCGGTGTTCGGCAGCTATTGCCTATACCTTGATCGAGACAACCAAGCTAAACTGCGTCGACCCACAGGCGTGGCTCACAGATATCCTCGCAAAGCTCGCTGACCAAAAGTTCAACGAATTGCTGCCTTACTAATACGATCGACAGCGCTGAGCACTTTTTAGTACTGGCCTTCTGTAGCCTCATCGCCGAAAGAACAAGAGAGTGTCATTGCGAAGTTTGGATAGCGCGTGAGATACAGCGTCGTCATATGATCGACCAACTGCGAAACTCTATAAGCTTCAGGACGGCCGCGACAAACACAGGAGGCAACCATGTCAAACTGGAATTTCCTTAGGTCGCATCGCGCCTGGGAAGATTGGCTCAGCATCGGCTTGGGCCTTGCGATCATGCTTGCCCCCTGGGTCGTCAACGAGACCTCCAATCAGGCGGCAGTTGTTAATGCGGCCGTGGCCGG
>DAOUZE010000096.1 GCA_030665765.1 Filomicrobium sp. | reverse complement strand
TGCTTCTTGGTCTTTTTTTTCGCTGGCCTCGAGAGCTTCGTTCAAGGCGGCGATCTGGCGGCGCAGTGCGAGGAGCTGCTGGTTTAAAAGGTCGACCTTTGCGAGTGCCTCGGAGGTGATTTCCTTTTGGTTGTTGAGTTCGCTCGACAGACTTGAAATTCGGGCGCTGGCAGTCTTTTGGGCCTCGTCTCCGGTGAGCGCGAAGCCACTAAGTTTAGTGTTCTCTTCTTGCATTGAAGCCAAGCTCGCTTGCAGCGCGGCAAGTTCGTCCTCGGCTGATTTGTTCTTGCCGCGCTCCAACGAAAGAATGCTTGTCAGTTCGGCGATCTGGCGGGTCAGGCGCTTTAGCGCGGTGTCCTTGCCCGAGGCCTCTTGGGTGGCGAAATACTGCGCCAGCATGAAGATCGACATCAGGAAGGTGACGACAAGGAGTAACGTCGATAGCGCGTCAACGTAACCCGGCCAGAACTCGCCGTAGTCGGCTCCGCGTTTGGCGCGCCCTCGGGCCATTTAAGTGCTCCCCCGCCTTTGAATGTTCTGGGCGAGTTCGCGCAGGGTGTCCGTGACGATTGCCTGC
Organism: Filomicrobium sp.; assembly: GCA_030665765.1. Taxonomy (GTDB): domain Bacteria; phylum Pseudomonadota; class Alphaproteobacteria; order Rhizobiales; family Hyphomicrobiaceae; genus Filomicrobium. The sequence goes on along the minus strand of DAOUZE010000096.1, from coordinate 10,999 downwards.
TGGGAGGCTTGTTCGTCGACCCATTCGCGCACAATTTTTTGCTCGGAGCGCATTTGATTAATCAATTGGCTGACGCCACGTGCGAGGTCTTTAACCGGCTCGGCCGCCTTCGCATCGTCTGTACCGGCGGCCGAGATTGCGCTACCATCGGCCAATCTGACGTTAAGTTCCTCAAGAACGCGCTGCATGTCGTAGAGGGTGGCGGCAAGCTGTCGGTTGACTGCGCCGTCGCTGGTGTCGGTATTCAGCGAGATTTCCGTTATTCCCGAGAGCCATTCTTCGAGTTCGTTATAGAAGCGGTTGTGGGCGTGGCTTGCTTGTAGCTCGAGGAAGCCGAGGATCAGGGAACCGGCGAGGCCGAGGAGCGATGAAGAAAACGCGGTGCCCATACCCTGCATCGGCGCGGACAAACCTGCTTTAAGATCGCCGAATAGCTGCACCGTGTCGGAAGCGTTGGTGTCGATCGACCCAATAACCGAACCAACCGCTTTGATCGTCTCGAGCAAGCCCCAGAAGGTGCCGAGTAGGCCGAGGAAAACAAGTAAACCGACGAGATAGCGGCCGGTGTCGCGGGCCTCGTCAAGACGAGACGACAACGAATCCATAATTGAAGTCATGGACGCTGTGGAAAGCGAAATCGCGCCGGTGCGATCGCGAAGCAGGGTAGCCATCGGAGCCAGCAACCGGGGCTTGTGAGCGATCGTCAGACCGGGGTCAGCAATGCGGAAGGCATTAACCCAGCGGATCTCGGGGTAGAGCCGTAGGACTTGGTTGAACGAATACAGAATGCCAAAGCACAATACCGCGATGATCAGCCCGTTGAGGGCGGGATTATTGCCGACAGCATCGATCAGGGGTCGGTAGAGGATGGTGATAAGGAATCCCACGAGGGTGAGGAAGATCACCATTCGCGCGAGGAACAAACCAGGTGGCGTCAGTGTTCGATGCAACGAACCCGATCCCTGGTCAGACTTGCGTTTTCTCGCCATTCAAGTGGCCTCCGGCGGTCTGGCAACGCTTGCGGTCCGAATCTCTTATCGCAACCTTTATAACGCTGAAACCGGCAATATCGTGCTCTCTCAACTAAGCTTTTTGTGCTGATGGTTTCAATATTTGACCCGGTGGAAACCATGCGAACTGTTCGGTGGGAGACATTAACTGGATGCGGCGTCTTTGAGGATTGGAACAAGACGTCGGTGGATTTGGCTATTGGTTGCAATAATACCGCCCGTCGCGAACATGTCGTCGGCTCCGTTCAGGTCGCTTGCCACGCCGCTCGCTTCACGCACCAGGACGATGCCGGCGGCCATGTCCCAAGCTTTGAGGTTGCGTTCCCAAAAGGCGTCGAAACGCCCTGCTGCAATCCAGGCAAGATCGATTGCTGCAGAGCCGGTGCGGCGGATGCCGGCGGTGTTCTCCATCATGACCCGGAGCTCTTTGCGGAATACTTCGTGCTGTGGGCGACCGCGGTGGGGAATGCCGGTGGCGACGACACAATCGGATAGATCGCGGCGGCCGGCGACACGCAGGCGGCGTCTGTCGTTATAAAACGCGCCTTTGCCCTTCTCGGCGGTGTAGATCTCGTCAAGGACAGGATTGTAAACGACGCCTGCAACTAACTCTCCCTCGCGTTCTAGGCCGATCGATATCGCAAAGAGTGGGATCGAGTGAAGAAAGTTGGTCGTGCCGTCCAGAGGATCGATGATCCAGCGGTGGCTCTTGTCTTTGCCTTCGATCTCACCGCGTTCCTCCATCAAAAAGCCATAGCCCTCGCGAGCCTTCGACAGCTCGTTATAGAGGATGTCCTCGGCACGATGGTCGGCGGCTGTGACAAAGTTCGCCGGGCCTTTGATCGAAACCTGCAGGTTTTCGACTTCGCCGAAGTCACGGTTGAGGCTGCGCCCGGCCTTCCGCGCTGCGGCGACCATAACGTTGATGAGCGGCGAGGCTGCCATTGGGAAAATCCGTTTCTAGTGAGGCTACTGGTAGGTTCGGGTGTTCGCAAGTGCGAAACGTTTGCAGCAGCGCGTAGACCGGTTGCGGTGGGTTGGCAAGAGTGGCGGCCGACTTTACCTGACCGTGGTTGAGCTTTGCGGTTGCTTTGGCGCTGGATGCCGTCTGTTACTGGTTGAGTGGATTAACATCACGTTGCTCTTGCCATTCGATGGCGGCCCGTTCTGCTTCAAGACGTTTTTTCTCGGGTAGGGCGGCGACCTGCTTATCCATCGCTTCGTCAGCCAAGCCACCGGCTTTGGCTATCAGGCGCCACTTAGCCATCTCAATCGGATCCTTCGCAAAACCGGTCCCTTCGGCATACATATAGGCCAACCGGTTTTGTGCGCCGGCAATGCCTTTTTCTGCAGCTTCGCGCATGTAACCAACTGCTTTGTGAACGTCCTGCTTTAAGCCCATGCCGCGGAGTAGCATCACCGAGTAATCGTATTGAGCGACAGCCATGCCTTGTTCGGCGGCGAGGCGGATCCATCGGGATGCCTCATAGGCGTCCGGGTCGACACCGACCCCTTTTTGATAGAGCGCGCTGAGATCATATTGGGCTGCTGCGACGCCTTGTTCGGCGGCGTATTTGATATGCTGAGCGGCGCGACGTGGGTTCTCGGGTTTACCGTCACCATTGAGGAATAGTAAGCCGAGATTGTAGTTGGCCTCGGCGTGTCCCTTGCGGGCGGCTTGCTCAAACATCTCGGCGGCGGCCAGGCGATCCTTCTTAACGCCACGGCCTTGCGCGGCGATGAGGCCGAGAGCGAACATGGCGTTGACGTCACCTAACTGGGCGCCGCGTGTGTACCACTGGGCCGCGGCGGCGGCATTGCGCGATACGCCGAAGCCTTCTCCATAAATGCGGCCGATCAGGGTGTGTGCAGAGGGATCACCTTTCTTCGCGTCGGCTTGAGCAAGTTCCAGCGCGGTGAGGTATTTGCCTTGATCGAATGCGATGTAGGCAGCACTGTTGCCGGTTCTTTTCTTGCCGGTTTGGGCCGTTGGGGTGCGACGGGCTGCTTTTTTCGGACGCGACTTCTTTTGTTTAGTTTGAGCCTGCGATTTTTCCTTTTGGGCCCAGCTGCTTGTTTCCGCACCAGCCGGATGGATTCCGCCAAAGAGGACTGCGAGGACAATTGCTCCGGCTAGCCAGATTGCCCCAGCCTTCGTGACGGCAATACAATACAAAACGCGCATCGTGCTTTGACCTTTTCAATCGCATTGAGTCGCGGCGTTGAGCGCTTTATGGGTGGCAATCAGCCATTCTTGCAACTCGGCGGTAGAGAGGCCAGCGGGTAATGTTCTGGCGATAAAGTCGGTGCCGACGGCGGCGAGGTCCCGCGACATTTCGTTGTCGATAACGTCAAGGGCCACTACCGGCGGCTCGAAGATTTCAGCCCACCAAGCGATCTGCTCGTGTTGGCGGTCACGGGCGTTCCATTCGTCGCTCTCGAACCTGTCGAGACCAAACGCGATGTAGTCGGCGCCGGCTTCCGCAAGTGCCATCGCGTCGTGACGCGATCCGTTGGCATCGATTCCGACTATCGCATTGTTGCCGATCGTCTCACGGGCTTCGGTGTACCGGTCGACGAGCGGCTGGTCTCCCGGCGAAAGGTGGACGCCGTCGGCAGAAAGCTTTTTGGCGAGGCTGGCATCATTGGCGATAAGAACAGCGCACCCGTACTGCTGTCCGGTGGTCACTAGGGGCTGTAGGATTTCCACAGGTGTTGGCCTGCTGGCGTCCGTCACGAGAAGGAGCGAGGCGACGGCCGTCTTTGCCAGCAGTGGTTCAAGGCGCTCGGCTGGCAGCTTGGTCCGGGTGAGATCGAAGACCAAAAAGAGTTGGGCCGTTCGGGTTAGCTTTTGACCCATCGGGGACGCCTTTGCTAATCAATAGAATGCTTTCGTTGCCAAAATCTATGCGCAAATCGGCCAGGGCGAGGCCGCTGGCCGATCATGTGTTGTCTTGCACTGCGTTTCCCGTGGAACGGGGAATACCCCAATTTGAAGGGGGGCGAGAAGGGCATGTTTGTCCGCTGGACTAGCCGAATTTAGCCATCGCCACAGCCGTATCGGCCATGCGGTTCGAAAAACCCCATTCATTGTCATACCAGGACAAAACGCGAACCAGTGTTCCGTCTATGACCTTTGTCTGATCGAGATGGAAGACACTGGAGAAGGGGTTGTGGTTGAAGTCACTGGAGACGTTGGGCTGATCGGTAAACGTCAAAACACCCTCCAGACTGCCTGTCGCTGCCGCCTTGATGGCCGCGTTGATCTCGTCAGGGGTGGTTTCGCGCTTGGCGATGAACTTGAAATCGATGACCGAAACGTTCGGCGTTGGAACGCGAATGGAGACGCCATCGAGGCGGCCGTTCAGTTCCGGCAGGACCAGGCCGACGGCCTTTGCAGCGCCTGTAGACGTTGGGATCATCGACAACGCCGCTGCGCGTCCGCGGTAAAGATCCTTGTGGAAGGTGTCGAGGGTCGGCTGGTCGCCAGTGTAGGCGTGGATCGTCGTCATGAAGCCTTTGTCGATGCCAACGAAATCGTTGAGAACCTTGGCAACAGGTGCGAGGCAGTTCGTGGTGCACGACGCGTTTGAGACGACCTGGTGGGCGGCCGTCAACTTGTCGTGGTTGACGCCATAGACGACGGTCAGATCGGCACCCTCGGCCGGAGCTGAGACGAGAACCCGTTTGGCACCGGCTTGTTGGTGCAGGGAGGCTTTGTCACGCTTGGTGAAAATCCCCGTACATTCCATGGCGACGTCAATGCCGAGTTCCTTATGCGGCAGCTCAGCCGGGTTGCGGACGGCGGTGACCTTGATTGGGCCGGTGCCGACATCAATCGTGTCGCCTTCGGTCTTGACATCGCCACGGTAAGGTCCGTGAACAGAATCAAAGCGGAACAAGTGGGCATTGGTTTCGACTGGGCCGAGGTCGTTGATGGCGACAACCTGGATATCCTGGCGCCCGCTTTCGGCGATTGCCCTCAGAACGTTGCGGCCGATCCGACCAAATCCGTTGATCGCGACTTTGACTGACACGTTGCGTCTCCTTCCGCGCTGATTGCCTGGCAGCTCATCTGCTCTGCACTCGCAGAGTATTCACATGTTTTTCGTGATCTTTCGGCAATTAGTGGTGGTGGCGGCTTCATGTCAATGTGAACAAATTGTAGCGCAGCATATTCAGCGGCAATTTTTCAGTTCGGCCAATGGTGCTGGTTGTGAGCATCGTCGAGAGTTGCGATCCTTTTTGTCGCCTCCACACTGATGTCGACATAGCCTAGTTAAACTGGTGATCCGGTCGAAGAGTAGTGATCGCCATGCTGGGCATGCTCTCCTTAGGACTCCAGATTTAGCCGCTGGTGGTCTATTTGCTCTGTCATACCGCCTGCGCAATGACCTGAATTGGAAAAGACTATGGCCCCTAGGGAACCTCAAAAGGCCAAGCGGTCCGCACCCAAGAAAAAAGCTGGACCGGCTCAGCTTGCCGCATCTGTCCAACGTCTTGAAGGCAAGTTGAAGGCGTTGCAGGACGAGCGAGACAAGCTGAAGTCGGACTTGAAGGTCGCTCTCACGCGTATCGGCGAACTGGAGGCGACGCAGACCGACGCCGTCAACCGAATTGATTGGGTGATCGATTCGCTTCATAATATTTTAGAAGATAAGGCGTGAAGTCACTTCATGCCGTAACGCCAGGCAAACCAACGGACCGGCATGGGTCATGTTACGGTGAAGCTCAATAGCCGTACCTATCGTCTTCACTGCGCGGATGAGCAGGAAGAGCGGCTGAAGCTCGTTGCCGACTATGTGGGTGAAAAGATCTCCGGTTTAGTTAAGGAATACGGGCAGGTTGGAGAAGATCGAATTCTGGCAATGGCGGCACTGATGATTGCCGACGAACTGTTTGATACACGCGAAAAGCTGGACAAGACCGTTTCGTAATAGAACCGGCCGGTTGTACCGGGAGGCACACGGAATTTGTTGTCGGGTGCATTCGTGGGGATTGTTGATTTGGTAGGGCGCGGCGGCTTTAATCTTGCCAGGTTGCCCCCTAAGTTACGAAATTGCTGCGGGGTGCGTTAGGAACAAAGAATCTCCAGGGCCTATAAGTTTCGTCAGGGAGCTGTCCCTGTCCGGGGTCGTGGCCCCGGGTATATGGCGCCCACCTACATTTGTAGGGACCCGGCGAGATCAAACGTTCCGACGGCCTTCGCGGCACTTAACTCTACTAATTGTCAATCAGTGCCGCGGCGGATACCAACATTCCGATAATTTTGTACTGGTTTTCTTCTCCATATTCAGCCTTGGCCGGTGAGTGACTGTCTTTGCCCTGAGAGTCCGGGCTTTCCGGTTGGGAATGAAGAGGTGAAGGCGTTGCTTGCTATCGTGTCTAATATTTCGTTCATCGGGTTGTTGGCGGCTGTTGTCGTTGGCGGTGTGATCAATGCGATGAAGGGTGGTTGAGAGGGCAAGGAGTAGCAAGCCTGAAGCCTATGAGCCTTAATGCGGATAAGAAACAGCTGCGGGCAAACGCCAAGTTGGTACGCCAGGCGGCTTACGAGAAGCACGCTAGCGCGGCGGCTGAAGCCGTTGCAGTGCACGGGTTGTCGTTTATTGGCACGGCACCTCCGCTGATCGTTTCCGGCTTCTCTTCGATCGATGACGAAATTGATGTTGGGCCGCTTTTGTCGCGGCTTTCGGGGGAGGGATACGGGCTGGCATTGCCGGTGATTTCTGGCAAAGGCCAGCCGCTCGTCATGCGGGCCTGGAAGTCCGGCGAAACCTTGCAGAAGAAGACTTGGGGAATCGCCGAGCCTTTACCTCGTGCACCGATGGTCCATCCTGATGTTGTCCTGGTACCTCTGCTGGCGTTTGATGATGAAGGTTACCGGCTCGGCTATGGCGGCGGTTTCTACGATCGGACGCTTGTAGAGCTTCGTGCTATCAAACCCATCGTGGCGGTTGGCGTGGCATTTGACGAACAGCGGGTCGACGCGGTGCCCAGAGGCCGTTATGACGAACCGGTTGACTGGATGCTGACGCCGTCCGGTCCCCTACGCTGCTCTGGTAACCAACGATAAAAAATGCGACTTTTGTTCCTCGGCGACGTTGTCGGCAAGTCCGGACGAAACGCTGTCATCGAAACGCTTCCCGATCTACGCAGTCGCTGGAAGCTTGATTTCGTCATCATCAACGGTGAGAACTCCGCCGGTGGGTTCGGTATTACCGAAAAGATCCACATGGACCTTCTTGATGCCGGTGCCGACGCCGTCACCCTTGGCAATCACGCTTTCGATCAGCGGGACACGCTTGTCTATATCGAGCGCCAGGAGCGGCTGATCCGGCCGGTGAATTACCCACCTGGAACTCCGGGACGCGGGGCTGGGCTTTATGCCGCAAAGAATGGTGCTCAAGTGCTTGTTTTGAACGCGCTGGGCCGGATCTTCATGAGCGAGATGGATTGTCCGTTCCGGGCGGTGGAGCAGGAGTTGGTTTCGTGTCCGCTGGGCCGTGGCGCGGATGCTGTCGTGGTCGATTTTCACGCGGAGGCAACGAGCGAAAAGCAGGCGTTTGCCGCTTTCGTGGATGGCCGGGTCAGCCTTGTCGTGGGAACGCACACTCACACACCTACGTCGGATGAGCGGATACTTCCCGGCGGAACCGCCTTCATGTCGGATGCGGGAATGTGCGGTGACTACAACTCGGTTCTCGGGATGACCCCGGAAGAGCCGTTGAACCGCTTCCTCACCAGGGTTCCACGGGAGCGATTCGAGCCGGCAACAGGTTCGGCAACGGTTTCCGGGCTCGCTGTCGAGATCGATGACAAATCTGGTATGGCGCGGATGGTCAAAGCGGTTCGGATCGGTGGAAGCTTGTCGCCGTCGGAGCCGGAATTCTGGTGAATGTGCGCCGGTCAGAGTGCTGACGGGGCGCGCGGCTTGACCGCGGGCCGGGTGCTCGCGCAAAAACGTGTGACCGCTGGCGATGAAGGTTCGTCGCTAAGGGACGGCGAATTCGGAGATCAAGGACGATGGCCGGGCATTCAAAATTCAAAAACATCATGCACCGGAAGGGTAAGCAGGATAAGGCCCGGGCGAAGGTGTTCACTAAGATTGCGCGCGAGATCACGCTGGCTGCGAAGAACGGGTTACCCGATCCGGCCATGAACCCCAAGCTGCGGCTGGCGCTGCAGGCCGCGCGCGCGGAAAACATGCCCAAGGACAATATCGAACGGGCGATCAAGAAGGCCACCGGAGGCGATGCGGAGGATATCGTGCCGGTGCGCTACGAAGGTTATGGGCCCGGCGGAGTCGCGATCGTCGTTGAAGCGCTTACCGAAAACCGTAACCGGACCGGTGCCGCGGTACGGGCAGCATTCTCCAAGCACGGTGGAAATCTTGGGGCGACTGGCTCGGTTTCGCACATGTTCGATCATGTCGGCGAGATCGCTTATCCGCCAGAGGCTGGCAACGCGGACACGATCCTTGAGGCGGCCGTCGATGCCGGGGCGGATGATGCCCTGAGCGATGAGGATGGCCATCTAATAACTACCAGTTTCGACAGTCTCGGGACGGTGGCGAGCGCCCTTGAAGAAGCCCTTGGCGAAGCAAAGAGCGTCAAGGCAGTATGGCGGCCAAATATTACGAGCGATGTCGATGAGGGTAACGCCGCCACAATCCTTAAGCTGATCGATGTGCTTGAAGATGACGACGACGTGCAAAGCGTGTACGCGAACTTTGAAATTTCCGATGAGATACTGACCAAGCTGACCGCGGCGTGATCTGAAAACAGGGGTGTTTCCGCTGTCGAGATGTGAGCGGCGGCATTTAATGGGAGGTTTAACAGGCCGACTAAAATTGTAGGCAACGCGTGAACGGTGACTATCAATCCTGCTGCTAGCATCCTGCTCCATTGATATGGTTTCGGTGGATTTTAGATGCGCATCGGTAGCGTCGGTTTTTACGGCTACAATCAGAATCTCAGCCGCAGTTACTGGCTTGAATTGATCGAAAAGCAGATGCGCCAGGCCAATCAGTGGAAGACCCGGCTATCGCTGATCGCTCCGCAATGTGAAATTGAAGCCGTGCAGAAGTCACCAGAGCAACGTTGTGAAGACGTAGCTGGCAACGTCGAGAAGGCCTGAGGTTTTTTGCGTGATGTGTGGTGGCGGTAATTGGATTGCGAGTTCAGGCGATCTGAGGCTGCGATAATCAGCATTGCCGCCGTGAGGATATCCCAGTCAGTGTATTCCGAATCGCGTATTGATGAGCAGTATGGGGGATCAGCGGACGGTTCGCATCATCGGTATTGACCCGGGGCTTAGGCGAACGGGATGGGGTGTCGTCGAAAGCGATGGTGTCCGGCTATCCTATGTCGACTCAGGCCATATCACTTCGACGAATGACGACATTCTGGCCTATCGCCTGAGAGAAATCTTCGAGGGAGTGACCAGTGTAATTGCTGGTTTCTCTCCAAGCGAAGCGGCAATCGAAGAAACCTTCGTGAACGAAAATCCCCGCGCCACGCTGAAGCTTGGCCAGGCACGCGGCATGGCTTTATTGGCGCCAGCCTTGCAGGGCCTTAAGATTGCGGAATACTCACCTAACCTGATCAAAAAGAGCGTTGTCGGAACCGGGCATGCTGACAAGAAGCAGATCCAGGCCATGATCGGTGTGCTGTTGCCGCGTGCGAAGTTCGACAGCGCGGATGAGGCCGATGCGCTTGCCATTGCCATTTGCCACGCTAACCACCGTACCGGGCCTTATGCGCAGACCGTCGATGTTGCGCGGACAAAGTCGCGTGCTCGACGGAAGAGGTCTTATTGATTGTCAATCCGGGCTAAGGCTGAGATGAGACGAGGTGTTACGGCTGGGTTTGGCAAGCCGGGTGCAATGGCATGGATGTCACCGTTAGGCGAAGCAATTGCAAGGAGGGGTTCGTTGAATCCTGGGAGGCCGACAGCAGCGCGCCAGCGTCTTCGGTTACACCAAAGGACTGCCGTATCTTCGCATGTCGCGTCGTCGGCGATCTCAAGTCGGAGCGCCCAGTTGGTCAGTGGGCGGCGCCAAGCGGGTGCCGTGTCAATCGGTATCAAGATATAGAAACCGGCTGAAGCGTCCGCCAATGCTGCCTGCAGAACGGCCTGCCAGGCGGGAACAGCAACGAGATGATTGCGCTCGAAAATGAAAAGGACGGCGTTGCGTGCACCAATGAAATCATCGGGAACACGAACATCGAGACCGGAAAGGGTTCGAGCGGGCGTAGATGGTATTCTCATGAACGAATCGTCCGGAACGGAAACATACGGAGCAGTGCATGATTGGTAAGCTGCGCGGCATTGTCGATGCCATTGGGGAGAGCGTCGTTATTCTTGATGTCGCTGGTGTCGGCTATGAGATTCAGGCCTCCGCGCGCACGCTGCGGGCTTTGCAGGTCGGTGATCAAACCAGTTTAACCATTGATACGCATGTACGCGAAGATGCGATCCGGCTTTATGGTTTTACTACCGAGGTGGAGCGCAGCTGGTTTCGTACGCTGCAAACGATACAGGGTGTCGGTGCGAAAGTGGCTCTGGCGGTGCTCGGCATATTGTCGCCGGTGGATTTGGCGAACTCCATTGCGCTGGGTAATTGGCAAGCGGTTGAGCAGACTCCAGGCGTGGGTAAGAAGCTGGCGCAGCGGATTGTCGCGGAATTGAAAGACAAGGCGCCAGCGCTGGCGATTGCCGGTGTTGGAGTGGATGAAGTTGCCGGGGCGGCGGCACCTGCCGGGGCGCTTGAACCGCAAGCCGCGGCGGAGGCGGTGTCGGCCCTGACTAATCTTGGCTATCAGCCTGCGGAAGCAGCCCGTGCAGTCGCTGCTGCGGTCAACGAGCATGGTGCGGATAGCGATACAGCAGCTTTGATACGGCGTGGACTGAAGGAGCTGTCGCGTTAATCCGGACGACTCTGATGGTGGCTGACTTAAATGCGGCAAGTGAGATTGGTAAAACGG
>DAOUZE010000260.1 GCA_030665765.1 Filomicrobium sp. | reverse complement strand
ATTGCGGAGGGTGAACTTGGTGCGGAGTTCTTTTCTTTTGGCACCAACGATTTGACGCAGACCTGTCTCGGTCTGTCGCGCGACGATGCCGGTCCCATTCTGCAAACCTATATCGAGAAGAAAATTTTTGAGATCGATCCGTTCGTTTCAATCGACGTGTCGGGTGTCGGCGAACTGGTCGAGATCGGCACCGAACGCGGGCGCAGGGTTAAGCCGGGGCTTAAAATTGGCATATGCGGGGAGCATGGCGGTGATTCCGCCTCGATCGAATTTTGTCAAAAGGCGCAGCTAGATTACGTCTCATGTTCGCCGTTTCGCGTGCCCGTGGCACGGTTGGCGGCAGCGCAAGCGGCTATTCGTCAATCCAAGGAAATCTAAGCTTGCTCGCGCAGCCTGCGGGCTTCCCGCAAGCGTTGCTTAAGGTCATCGCGAAACCTCTCAATGGGTCCGTCCTCCAAGTTATGTAGAACGCAGTTGGTATCGTCGACGGTAAACCGAAGGCGACCATCGGGCCGCCGCTCACCGAAAATGGTGAACGGGTCGGCACCGATGCGGACTATCTTGGAATATCGGATGGCGTTCATGTTTCTGGCGACGTGGCCGTCAGTTTGGATGCGGGCGGATAATTGTTGTCGGACTGAAATCTCACAATGCAGCTTTGCAGAAAATCACTCTTAAGAAAGATTCTGGTCAGGGCCGTGATCTTTCCCACTTCAGGTCTGTGTTTTCTGGAAAGTCTGTTTCAGCTGGTTTTTGAAGAACGCAGGCGTAATCAATGCCGCGGCGCACTGTCGGTGGGTCCGCAATTCTGTCTAAAGCGATGATGGGTTATTCAGACCGCTCGGGAGATGCCGCCCTTCGAGACGGACATGCCGTGGGCATGCACACTAGTAAAAGTGTTTGTCTTCTTCATCTAGCGATGGCCGGCGCGGGCGTTTTCCGTCGTAACGTGGCAGCAGCAGCAGAATGACTAGCAGCGGTGGGAAAACAAAGCACCAACTTATCCAAAACGAGTAGTCGCGGTTCTTGTGGCCGGCGAGGAGGCCAGCAGCGGCGGCGGCAATCATCGCCGTTGCTCCCCATATTACGATCCACGTCACTGCGTTCATGGCCAACTGTCCCGCCGTTACTAATTACACGGACGTGTCACGCATTACGTCCGTTCAAAGTCTCGCATCTTACGTATGGAGATGGCGTACCATTGTGGCAATGGCAAGCGCTGCCACATGATCATGGATTTGCAACATATTTCAAGCGCTTGATTTTTGGAAATCGAGGCCGAGGTCGAGTACGGGTGCTGAGTGGGTTAAGGCGCCGACGGAGATAATGTCGACGCCGGTTTCGGCAATGGCACGGACCGAATTCAAGTCGACGCCACCAGAGGCCTCGAGCAATGTGCGTCCCTCATTGAGAGCGACAGCTTCGCGGAGTTCGTCTCTCGACATGTTGTCGAGAAGGATAACGTCGGGAGACAGCGGTAGAATTTCCCGGAGCTGGTCAAGAGTATCAACTTCGATCTCGATCCGGACCATGTGGCCGGCATGGCTGCGTGCAGCCTGCATTGCAGCCAGTGGACCGCCCGCGGCAATGATGTGATTATCCTTGATGAGAACGGCGTCGAACAAACCTGAGCGATGGTTGTGGCCGCCGCCACAACGCACGGCATACTTCTCGATGGCGCGCAGGCCCGGTGTGGTTTTGCGGGTGTCGACGATGCGGGCGCTGGTTCCGACCACCTGGTTGACGTAGGCGCGGGTGAGCGTGGCGATGCCGCTCATACGGCCGAGAAAGTTCAAGGCGACTCGTTCGGCTGTCAGGATCGCGCGCGCATTGCCAGATATGTGAGCCAGGCTTTTCCCTCTTGTAATGAGCATTCCGTCTGTGATTTCGGCTTTGAAAATCACGGACGCGTTAAGTGCCCGGAAGGCTGCTTCGGCAAGCGGTAGGCCGGAGACGACACCACGCTGTTGCGCGACGATAAAAGCGCTGGCGGTGGCGTCCGGAGGGACGGTTGCATCGGTGGTGATGTCACCAGCCAAACCCAAGTCCTCGGCGAGTGCTGCCTCAATCGCCCGGTCCACCAGGTTGCAGGGTAGGCGCCGCAAACCGGCTTCGGTTGGCGGGGTTGTCATGCCGGCACCGTATTGGTCAGGGAGGCTCCTTGGTGGTTGGCAGCATCGTGTTTTGGGGGGCACTGTTCGATCTTTGCCAATTCCTCCATTGTGATTATTGAATGGTGCGCGAGAGGTTTTTCGGTGGGGTAATCGCGACGGAAATGAGCGCCTCGGCTTTCTTTTCTGAGGAGCGCGGATCCAGTTATCAGACGTGCCGCGAGGGTCATGTTCGACAACACGATGTCGCTTGCAGCGGCGGTCTCGATTTCCGTCATGGTTTTGAAGGCCCGGTGAAGGCCTGCGCCCTCACGTATAACGCCGACGCTCTCACTCATGGTGTGACGTATCTTGTCCAACAGCTGCGTGCGGATTGACCGGTCAGCAACGGCATCGCCATCAATCCGGCGGGGCGCGACGGGGCCTAGATTATCGGCGTTGTCGGCGAGCTCGGCGATGTCGATTGCGGTGCGGGCGGCGATTACGACGGCTTCGAGCAGTGAGTTCGATGCCAGCCGATTGGCGCCGTGAACTCCGGTGCAGGCAACCTCGCCGACGGCCCATAAGCAAGGGAAGCTAGAGCGGCCGTCGAGGTTCGTGGCGATGCCGCCCATATGGTAATGCGCGGCTGGCACGATCGGTAGCAGCTCGCGCCGGGGATCGATGCCGGCTTCGGAGCAGTAGCGGTAGACGGTCGGAAATCTTTCGGCGAAGGCGTCTCCGATGGCGGTGCGGCAATCAAGGAATGCTCCGCGCCCGGCGAGGATTTCGGCGAAGACGCCCCGAGCAACGATGTCTCTTGGGGCGAGTTCCGCGTCTTCGTGGATCATGGGCATGAAGCGGTGGCCGTCGCCGTTGATCAGCACCGCACCTTCGCCACGCAGGGCCTCGCTGGCCAGTGGCGCGGGATCCCGACCGAAGTCCAGTGCTGTGGGATGGAATTGCACAAACTCTGCGTCAGCAATTGCCGCTCCGGCACGGGCCGCCATCGCCAGCGCCTCGCCACGAGCATAGGTTGGATTGGTGGTGACGGCGTAGAGGCCGCCGACACCGCCCGTCGCCAGGACGACGGCAGCGGCGGGCATCAGTTCGTAGGTGCCATTACCGCGCTCGATACCGCGAATAAGCCGGACGCCCGCGATACGATTATCCTCTAGGATCAGGTCTTCGGCTTCGTAGCCTTCAAGAATGCGGATCGACGGCGTCTTGCGTACTGCCGCGATGAGGGCTTGCATAATGGCTGCGCCGGCGCGGTCGCCGGTCACACGAACGATGCGTTTAGCTGAGTGGGCGGCCTCGCGGGAAAGTACGAATTCGCCTTGCAAGCCACGGTCGAAGGGGACGCCGTAATGCAACAAATCGCGAATGCGTTCGGGGGCTTCCGCGGCGATAAGGCGGGCGGCGGTCGTTTCAACCAGCCCGGCGCCGGCAGCGATGGTGTCGGCGGCGTGGGCGGCCGGTGTGTCGCCTTCTCCAACAGCCGCCGCAATTCCTCCCTGGGCCCAGACGCTTGAAGCTCCTTCGCCCAGCGGTGCCGCAGAGACAACGGTGACGGGTAGGGGCGCGAGCTGGAGTGCCGTGAATAGGCCCGCGAGACCAGCCCCAACGATTACGATATCACCAGGGCCGATCGGGCTTGTGGGATCGGCAAAGCCGGAGATCATCGCATCGCTGTGGACCGGTTTGGTCATCGGGGACCTCATTGGATGGCCGCGGGCTCTGAACCTGCCAGGGCCCTGTTGCTCGACGAAGCGGAAGCAGGGCACCCGATCTCGCCATTCAGTTCGTCAAGTTCACCATGCGCTCGACTGATCGGCGGGCCCGCTCGGCGATTTCGGGGTCAACGGTAACCTCGTGCTGCATGTAAAGCAGTGCGTCGAGGATCTTCTCGAGGCTGATGCGCTTCATGTGCGGGCACAAGTTACAGGGCCTGATGAACTGCGTGTCCGGCATTTCGGCGGCCACGTTGGAGGACATCGAGCACTCTGTGACCAGCATCACCTTCTCGGGGTGGTTGTCCTTGACCCAGTTGATCATGCCCGACGTCGAGCCGGTGAAGTCAGCTATGTCGATGACTTCGGGCGGGCACTCGGGGTGGGCGATTACCTTGAGGCCGGGTTCGGCTGCACGCATGGTCTCGATTTCTTCGGCGGTGAAGCGCTCGTGCACCTCACAGCGACCTTTCCAGGCGATAATCTCTACGTCGGTCTGAGTGGCGACGTACTTGGCGAGATACTCGTCTGGGATGAGTAAGACACGCGGGGCGCCAAGGCTCTCTACCACCTTGACCGCGTTGGAGGAGGTGCAACAGATGTCGCACTCGGCCTTCACTGCAGCGCTGGTGTTGACGTACGTGACGATTGGCACGCCCGGATAGGCGGCCCGCAGACGCTTGACGTCGTCGGCGGTAATCGAAGCGGCGAGCGAGCAGCCGGCTTCCAGATCCGGAATGAGGATCGTCTTATCCGGGTTCATCAGCTTCGATGTCTCGGCCATGAAGTGAACGCCCGCCTGCACGATCACATCGGCATCGACATGGGCTGCCTCGCGGGCAAGCTGCAGGCTGTCGCCCTGGAAGTCACCGACGCAGTGAAAGACTTCCGGCGTCATATAGTTGTGCGCCAAGATGACGGCGTTGCGCTGCTTTTTCAGATCGTTGATTGCTTTGATGAGAGGTGCGTAATGCGGCCATTCCATCGGTGTGACGACATGTTTGACCTTCTCGTAGAGCGGACGCAACTCCGCTTCGAGTTCGGGCGTGAATTTGAGTTCCGGCTTCGCCAGGGGCGCGAAGCGCTGGCGGTCGCGTTGGTCCGGGCCGGTGCAGAGCTCGAGGGTTTCCATGCGAACCTCCTTCAGTTCCATTTTCTTGCCCAACACTCCGTAGGCCGGTGTTGGGGGATGTTCGACGTCCGGTATCAACGACCGCAACGTCCATCCGACTAAATTATACTCAATTTGAGCATAACTGGTGTACAGTTTTTAGCGGTCGTTTATCGGACCGTTCCGCGCCGCAAGTTGAGGCATCAGGGTTAACTTCTTATGCTCATGTCGAGCATTGGCTGCACCTTTAAGATAGGGGTTCCTTGCAGGAATTACCAGTTGATTTCATGAATTTGTTCGAAGCCTCAGGCCGCGTAGGTTGGCTGCCGCGGTGCTAGGCCGGCTTTCGGGTCATTGCGATCCGCCAGCCCGCCGCGCCCACTGGCGCACTCATCAGCGATAATGCTGAGGCCGCAAAGCCTATTGCCGATCGATGCCGGGCTGTAATTCAGGCC
>DAOUZE010000383.1 GCA_030665765.1 Filomicrobium sp. | reverse complement strand
ACGGTCGCGGGGGCGGCTGCGCCTCGGAGCATGAGCCCCTATCGCATTCCCTCTTCGACTGTCATATGACAGAAGCCAGCAATGAGCCTGCATAGAAGCTGATTGTTATCCATTGTCAAGATTTGGGAGGCCCGGCTTGACTGAAGTACCAAATAGCGACGCGCGCCATTCCGCCAAGATGGCCAAGAAGAAAGCAGCACGCGATAAGATCATGGCCGGGAAATCCGGCGATAAGGGCCTTATCATTGTCCATACCGGCGCCGGCAAGGGAAAGTCCTCATCCGGCTTCGGAATGATCTTGCGCTGCATCGCCCACGGCATGCCGTGCGCAGTCGTGCAGTTTATTAAGGGAGCATGGGATACGGGTGAGAGACGGCTTCTCACCCAGAATTTCGGAGATCTCTGTCAATTCCACGCGATGGGTGAAGGCTTCACCTGGGAAACGCAGGATCGTCAACGCGATATCGAGGCAGCCCAGGCCGGGTGGGAGAAGGCCAAGGAACTCATTCGGGATCCATCGATCCGGTTGGTCCTGCTCGATGAAATAAATATCGCGCTGCGCTACGATTACCTCGACGTTGAAGAAGTGCTGACTTTTCTTCGTGAGGAGAGACCGCCGCTGACCCACGTCGTCCTTACCGGGCGCAATGCGAAGAATGAGCTTGTCGAGGCTTCCGACCTTGTAACGGAAATGACGCTCATTAAGCATCCATTTCGATCTGGGGTGCGCGGCCAACCGGGCGTGGAATTCTAAGCTTCACCACGTTTTTAAACGCAGCCGGTATTTCGAGATAGACCAAACGGATATATTGAAATTGGCTCGAGCACTCATGATCCAAGGCGCGGGCTCGAATGTGGGCAAGTCGCTTCTCGTTGCCGGGCTCTGTCGGGCCGCGCGTCTACGCGGGATCACTGTTGCTCCGTTCAAACCGCAGAACATGTCGAACAATGCCTCCGTAACAGCAGATGGCGGTGAGATAGGCCGGGCGCAGGCCTTGCAGGCGCTTTCCGCTGGTCTCGAGCCGCTGACCGACATGAACCCTGTCCTCCTAAAACCTGAGACCGACGTTGGCTCTCAGGTCATCGTGCAGGGACGTCGCATATCAACGCTCAAAGCGCGTGATTACTGGAAGCAGAAGCCACAACTGATGAGCGCGGTGCTGCAGAGTTTTGATCGCCTGAAAAAGAACTTCGAACTCGTGCTCGTCGAGGGTGCGGGAAGCCCAGCGGAGGTCAATCTTCGCACTGGGGATATCGCGAACATGGGCTTCGCGGAAAGAACCGGTGTGCCAGTCGTACTCGTTGGCGACATTGACCGCGGTGGTGTCATCGCGCAAGTCGTCGGAACGAAAGCGGTTCTAGCTCAAGATGACGCCGACCGGATCCAAGGCTTCATTATCAACAAGTTCCGCGGCGACCCAAGACTCTTCGACGATGGCTACCAGTTCATCGCCGAGCACACTGGCTGGCAAGGATACGGCGTGTTGCCGTTCTTTGAGCAAGCTTGGAAACTTCCCGCCGAAGATGCACTGGATGTCGAAACATCGCGGTCATCGGGACCGGTTAAGATCGCCTGGCTCGCCCTGTCACGTGTCGCCAACTTCGATGATCTCGATCCGTTAAAGCAGGAGCCCGGCATCACCATTGAAATGGTGCGTCCGGGCGGAGCCATCCCAAGTGACGCTCGGCTTGTCATTATTCCAGGCACAAAGTCGACCCGCGGAGATCTCGCTTTCCTGCGGGCCCAAGGCTGGGACATCGATCTATTTGCCCATGTCCGACGCGGCGGACGCGTTCTTGGTATATGCGGCGGTTACCAAATGCTCGGCCAAACAATCAACGATCCCGACGGCATAGAAGGCAATGCCGGCTCCGATAAGGGACTGGGTCTGCTTGATATCGAGACGGTCATGAGCGGCAACAAGCACCTAAGCCGTGTCGAAGCACAGCATGCAGTTACAAACTTGCCATTTACCGGTTATGAAATCCACATCGGCCGCTCGTCAGGTGCCGACTGCGGACGGCCCTTCGCCTATGTGGCAGGTGCCTCTGAAGGGGCGATCTCTGCCGATGGGTGCACTGAGGGGACATATCTGCACGGCATGTTCTCTGACGACACATTTCGAGCCGCCTACCTTCAGTCGCTCGGGGCGCAATCCTCGCGCCGTTCCTATGCGGCCTCAGTGGAGACGACACTCGATGGCCTTGCTGTCCACCTCGAAGCGCATCTCGACGTCGCGGGTTTACTGGCGCTAGCACGTTAATCGGGCGATGGTCTAGGCTTGGGCGTGATGTGCTGACATCAGCTTTCGAGCGCCGTTCCGAGCCGGTTCCACTCTCGCTCATTCCCTGGAAGTCCAAGCCGGAGCAAGTGCTTCGACCAGGGAAAGGCGCGTGACCAGATGTGGTGCCGTGCGAGCATTGTTTGCGCTTGTAATGCATCAGATGTCTCGTAAAGCCGGAACAGTGTTGTTCCTCCCGCCTGCGACCAGCCGGCTTGCTGGGCGAGGGCATCAAGCCGCTGAGAGTCGACAACAAGCCGGGCTGCGGTCTCCATCGCCCAATCGCCATCGCGCAGCGCCGCGCAACCGATTTCGATCGCCGCCCCAGAGATTGGCCATGGCCCCGCGAGTTCGGTAAGCAAGGAGATAACCTCTTGCGGGCCGAGGACAAACCCGAGTCTGAGGCCGGCCAGCCCATAAAACTTGCCGAAGGATCGCAGGACCAGAAGTCCTGCGGCCTGAGCCTCCGGCGCCAAAGATAAGCCCGGTGTGGGATCGATAAAGCTTTCGTCAACAACAAGCCGGCCCACGGTCGTTGATAGTTCTAGGAGCGAATCGCGTACGTGAACGCGCCCGTCGGGATTATTGGGATTAACGACTACTGCAATATCGGCGCCGACCAACGCCTCAAAAGTCGTTGCCTCCTCGACGTTCCAACCAGCCGCCCGAAACGCGGCGGCGTGCTCATTATAGGTCGGGCCGAGCACGCGGACCTGTCCTGGAGGCACAATGCGCGGCAGCAACTGTATCGCTGCTTGCGCACCGGCAAGCGCTAGGATCGGGCTTGAGCTTTTGAAGGCAATGCGCGCGGTATCATGCAAGGCGTTAAGCGAACCTGCTGTGGGCAATTGGAGCCAGGCAGATCTCGATAACTGCGGCAGCGGGTATGGTGAGCGATTGATCCCGGTCGAGAGGTCAATCCAGTTCTCGGCCTGGCCGCCGTATTGCCCGACAGCCCAATCCAGATTGCCACCATGATCGCGCAATCGAACCACCTATATCCCTTGATTGAGAGTGAACACAAAAACCAGAATAAGAGCGGCCCCGAACACCAGCATCGCAAAAGTGTACAGTCGCATTCCAAGCTTGATGTCGCCAGCTGCCGGATCGCGCCCGGTGCCGTTCAACCACGGCTGGCGCGATGACTGCCCGCCGTAATCCCGCGGTCCTGAAAGCCGCACTTCCAATCCGCCAGCCAAAGCCGCTTCGGGCCAACCCGC
>DAOUZE010000089.1 GCA_030665765.1 Filomicrobium sp. | reverse complement strand
AAACCTCGATGATCGCGCGTCTGCAAGGGCTGCTCGGGCGGACCGGCACGCGGGTTGGGCTGGTTGGTGAACGGCGCTCCGAGGATGGACTACCGTCGCAACACACGGCTGCCGATGGAACGCCACTTGCCGTTCACAACGTGGACGAGGAGATTGCCCGCGTCAGAAGCGAGCTAGCAGAAGCCGAGGCAACTCTGCGGTCGGTACAGACATCGGCGGATGCCGGCATAGAAAACGCAGCGCGTCTCGACAAAGAAATTGCCAAGCTGAGGGGGCGCAACGAGGATCTCCAGGCCGAACTACAGACCGTTCGTGCCGAAGTGGGAGCCTACAAGGAATCGGAGAAGGGGGATAAAGCCCTGCGAGAAGGCAAGACGGCGATGCGGGCGAAAATTGCGTCGCTGGAATCACAAACTTCGGAGCAGACGGGCATAATTCAGCGTTTGCGCGCGGAGATCGCTTCGGCCAACGAACGTACGGCGCGGCAAGCAGCCCACTTTACCGAAGAGCTTCGACGGCTCGGGTCAGGGACTTATCAAACAACGGCCTCTCCTCAGCGCAGCAGATCCGCTTCTTCCAAGCGACCGCCATTGTCCGACCGTATCAATGACCCCGGTCCGTCAGGGGAGAATGCAGATGAACGAGCCGCCGCTTCCGCAGAGGGGGCGGCGGAAATCCGTGACATGGAGCGGTCCACGGGGTTCTTGAAGGCGCTTGGTGGATTGCGCGCTGTTGCTTCTGCTGGAGGAATGTCTGGTCAGTCGCCCGCGGGTCATGCCCAGCAGACGCCGGATCCCGCTGGCAAGCAAGCGGGCTCTCCAGCGCCGCGCCGGGGTGGTCTGTTGGAGCGCATTACGCGCAGCAATCGTTCCGATTGAGTGATGCTGCCTGGTCTTCGATGCCCGCTGCGAAATCGTTCTGCAGTCTCAGCACGATCTTGAACATATGCAGGTGGAGTTTCGTAAGCGACGCGTTTCCGTGATGCGTGACATTTCCGTTTGTTTAGGTAAAACGTCTCGCAAGCCGGCTGCACTCAGTTCGATCGATTGTCCCTGGTGGCGTTCGAACTAACTGCGCAAATCGCCAAGTCACCGCGCCGGAGCTGTAAACTCGGCAAGGGCGATACAGATACTGAGGTGAGTGAGGATGATGAGCCCAAGGGCGCCACCGGCTGACGCCCGCGATGATCTGCTCGACGACATCGACACGAGGTATGACCGACGGTCCTTAGCGGATCTGGGATGATTAAAACTAAGCGTGGATTGATGTGGGTAAGAGTTGGCGTCCCGTACGGGAGTCGAACCCGTGTTACCAGCGTGAGAGGCTAGCGTCCTAACCACTAGACGAACGGGACCCGTTCACTCAGAGCCTCATCATATGGTTGTAGACTGCGTCTCAGTCAAGCTTTCCATCTGGGCGCGTGGCTATCGCGCTGCCGGGGCGATGGGTATGCGATGTTTGGTGTGTCCGCTAGCCGGGTCGATGATGAGAATGCCTTGATCGTCGGCGTTTCGGTAATGGATGGCAAGGATGCCAGCACCGACCGCCATCTGCTCAATTGTTGCTCCTTCCGGCAAATAGATGGCCGCCGTACCCGAACCGACTTCACCGCTTGGGAAGGCGTTTTGCGTCGGGGGAACCGAGGCGGCGGAGGTCACGTGCTGGACGGGCTGCAAGGCCAGATACGCTATACCACCGATGACGGAGGCGAAGCCGGCGATCAGAACGATGCCGAGGACAACGACCAGGATTTGCAGCCGTTGCACGGTTCTGGGATGTTCTATCCAGTTGTGCGAGGCTTGTTTGGTCTCGTCGCCTTGTTCGGCATCTGAATGGCTGGTGTCGGGTTCAGGCTGGACTGCTGCCCGCTTTGCGTCGTTCGGCGTCATCAGTTGAAGCCCCGTTGATCGTTCAATTCAAGAAAAGGAGCCTGCGGTTGAGTGGAACCTCACGCCAGCATTCTGCCACAGACGAAGAGGCCGGTGAGCGGATCGACCGTTGGCTTGCCACGAAAATCCCGGAACTGAGCCGTTCCCGTATTCAAGCGTTGATCAAGGAGGGGGCCGTCAGCTCGGGCCGCAGGACGATAGGCGAGGCCGGGGAGCGGGTCAAACCAGGCAATGTTTACCGCATTGATGTGCCGGAGGCCCAAGATCCAGTACCGAAGGGGGAAGATATCGATTTGCAGGTGGTGTTTGAAGATGACCATCTGATCGTCATCGACAAACCTGCCGGGCTGGTCGTGCATCCGGCGCCGGGGCATGGCTCCGGTACGCTCGTCAATGCGTTGATCTCGCATTGCGGTGACAGCCTGTCGGGAATCGGCGGAGTGAAGCGGCCTGGCATAGTGCATCGGCTCGACAAGGATACTTCCGGGCTGCTGGTTGTCGCGAAGACCGATGCCGCGCATACCGGTTTGTCGGAGCAATTCGCTGAGCATGGGCGTGATGGCCGGCTGCACCGGGCCTACCGAGCGTTTGTCTGGGGAGTTCCGGACCGGCCTAGCGGCATCATCGATGCGCCGCTAGGGCGCAGCCAGTCAAACCGAAAGAAGATGGCGGTGGTGGCTGAAGGTGCGGGACGACACGCTCGTACGCGCTACCAGACGGAGCGGATTTTCACGGATACGGAAAGCGAGGCTGCAGTAGCTCTCTTGTGGCTGGAACTCGAGACCGGGCGCACGCACCAGATCCGCGTTCACTTGGCGCATATCCGGCATCCGGTGCTCGGCGATCCAGTTTACGGGACGGGCTTCAAGGCGAGCTCCCGGAGGCTAAGTCATAAAGCTCGCGCAGCGCTGTTTGGTTTGCACCGGCAGGCGCTGCATGCAGCTGAACTTGGTTTTGAACATCCTGTTACGGGGGAAGGTTTGGAATTCTCGAGCCCGTTTCCGGGGGACATGTCGGAGCTGCTGACGGCGCTAGGTGAGGCACCTTAGGCTCCGGCTTCGGTTAGTGTCTATTCATTCGCATTTATATTGGCGTCGATCTGATACTTGCGCTCAACTACCTGTCATTCTGGTTAGAGCCGCAATTTGGACCTGGGGGGCTTGGAAAAGATTTGTGGGACCTAGCTTGGCGGATGCTTTTGTTTCCTATTCAAAAATCGCTCGTGCGTTGGCGCTGAATTTCTTTTGTTCCTTGGGAGCCTCGGTTTCGCAACCTTTGAGATTGGCTGCTCTATACGCGTGGTTTGGAAGAATTCGTTGGAGGTGCGTTTCGTCGTTGTTAGGCTGCCGACAATCCCGGAAGCTGGCTCGTGGTCAAGTGTAAAAATCCGGGGCGAGCTTTTGCTTCTGGATAAGGTCAGGGTCGTGACACACGAACATGAGCGCGTCTTGGTCGCGGCGAATGCGATTGATTTTTCGAATGCTCTCGAGGGCGGCGACATCATCGGATGCTTCACCTGGCAAGATCTCGTGCTCAAAGTTCGCCATCCAGTCACCGACGTCGCCGACAATCAGAGCGCGACCTGTCTGGGGCAGGGAGATCAATGCCGACTGGTGGCCTGGCGTATGGCCGGCCGTCGACATTAAGACCAACCCCGGCATTATCTCGTGGTCGCCGTCGATAAGAGACCAATCGAGGTCTGGATCATTTAAATCGCCACGAACCACAGCGGGATGCAGGGGGCCTGTGAAAGCGAAATCGTACTCGGATTGCTGCATCCAGACCTTGGCGTTCCGGAAGTGCCTAAGGTTACCCGTATGATCCAGGTGCGCGTGGCTGATCACGACGTGCCGAACACCTTGCGGAGCGATGCCAATCCCCCGCAGTTGCGTTAGCAGTTCGTGCTGAGGCCAAACCACCGGCGGCTACCAACCGTGCATCGTGAAGTGCTGATGACGTAATGCGGGGTCGCGGACGAGGTCGGCATTAATACCGGTGTCGAATAGGACGAAGCCCTGTTGTGTTTCGAGCAAATATGCCGAAACAGGTACGCTCTCCACGAAGCGATCGCCGCCGCCGCGAAGGCAGACAGAGCGTGGTAATATCTCATAGCTGCACAAGAGCACGTAGAGTTTTGATACCGCCGTCACCAGGTCGCCCTTTGTCCTGTCAGTTTCAATCGAGAAGACATCCGTCCCGCGCTCCTCTGCAAGTTGATAACAGTCGTTGGGAACGACGTCGTCATATGTTCCCCATTGACGCATTTTCCAGTGTCCGGTCTCATCACCACAGTCTGGACCAGCTCGGACCTTTTTTTGAAGTGATACGAGGAGCAATTCGTTGGCTATTCATTTTTGGTCCGTGAGTGAGGCATCCGGACACGAAAAATCGCTCTCAACGGCATCAGAGACGGTCGGCTATGCGGCAGGTCTCATGACCTGGGTGCTGGCTGCAAGCGTGTTTGTGGCGATAAAGCTCAGCAATAATGAGATGCCGCCATGGACATTTTGCTGTGTTCGCGCCTTCCTCTCCGCGCTTGTCCTCTTGCCATTTGTCGCGAGCTACTACCACGACATCATGGGTCTTGTCCGGACGCGAGGATGGGAGGCCTTGTTTATCGGTGGCATCGGACTGGGCCTCACACAAGGAACGGCCTTTACAGCGCTGTCGCACACGACTGTCGTGAATTTCGGAATTATCTTCGGGACTGCGCCAATCATCACGATGGCACTGGCCCGTATCGTTCTTCGCGAACCTATGAACGCATGGCAGATCGCAGGTGCGCTGACCGCATTTGCAGGGATCATTGTAGTCGCGGTGCATGGTAGCCTGCAGCAATTGCTGGGCCTCGATTTCAACAGCGGTGATTTGATCACCTTGGCGGCGGCTTGCATGTTCGCCATCTATACTGTGATGCTCAAACGGGCGAAGTTTAATTTGCCGCGGCTGCCGTTGCTGGTCGTCTTGCTGTTTGGTGGCGCGATCGCTGCGCTTCCGTTCTTCCTGATCGAATACTGGCTGGGGTACCACACGCATTTGGCGATGCGGGGTTATCTGGCGCTGGCTTACGTCGTGGTTCCCGGCGGCGCCTTGCTGTACTTCCTCTATAACTCGAGCATCGACATCCTCGGTGCGTCAAGGGCCGGGACGCTCGTTTATTCGCAGATGATCTTTACGACCATTCTGGCTTGGCTCATTCTTGGCGAGGCCATCGAATGGTATCATTACCTCGGCGCGTGCCTGATCGTCGTTGGCATCGTTCTCGTAACACGGTTTAGGCCCAAGCCCCCCGCGGTCCCCAGTGCATCGTCGTGAGGCTGGGATGTGTAAGACATATAACGACAGGCGCCGGAAGCGATTGACCTTATCGAGAAATCACGAGAACTGAAATCGCCAGCGCGGTCACGTGCTGCCTATATCATTCTCGTGAAAGCGGCGTGCAAAGATACTCTTCAGCCGCATCAGCTAGGATATCCACCTGAAGTCGGTGCTGGTCCCCGAACAAGATTCGAGAGGACCTTTGATCAATAAGATGCCGGGTCAGCAGATCGAATGCCGCCGAAATCTCTTTGCAGCCTTCGGCGTAGACAACCCGATCTTCCAACGCCGCGCCCGTTCCATCCCTATCGTGTAGCAAACGTTGGAAGTACTGCTTGGTCGCTTGTCCGGCGCGCATTTGGTGGCCTTCGCACAGGACGACGTAGGTCTGTGCCCACTTTCCCACACCCAGTGCTAGGCGCCACTTGGTTACAATTGCATGGATGTGATCCAGGTCGCGTTTCGTGGCAATCGAAATATTGTTGGCAAGATAGGGCCCCACCTGCCGCGCAAACTTCTCGATCGCAGCCGGTTGGACAGTCGAAGACCGGGAGGCTTCCGTTATCAGCTCGTGGGATAGCTCCAGAATGGCTCGTGAAGATTCCAGGGCCTCTTGCGGCAGTTGTTGTTCCTGCAAATGCTCCAAGGCTCCATCAATGAGCAGACGCACCTCCTCTATGCCGCGTGCGGTTCGCTCCTTCAGTTGCCCCTCGCCGTTGCTCGTCAGCATTAATTGGACGCCAAATGCATGGTGGCACAAGGCTTTCAAGCGGTGATAGTCGTTGGGAATGTACCGCTCGCTGCGTTCAGTGCCGTCAGCGAATAGTTTTAAGTTTTCTTCGATTGCGATGATCACCGGACGCTTGTGGCCCAGGTCAGACTGCACTTCTGATACCAACTGCTCGTAGACCTTATGAAAGACCTGGTTGACCTCGGCCAGTGCGCCGGTCGTGGGTAGGTAATTGGCGATTGTATCGAGCTTCTCAGCGGAAATTGTTGGCGTTGAAGTCATTGCTTGTCCAATCAATGCGATCGCTTATCCCTGGCAGTTTCTTCTCGACCCTACTCAATGCCAGCGAGTATTGAAACGGCGGGAGCCACCTTCAAAATGGCACGCCATCAATATCAGACTGTATCCTTGAGGGGCACCGGAAGGCTAGGCGCCGAAGCCCATCGGCCGGAGCATGCCAACAACCAACCCTGCAGGTGAAGTTGCGCATGACATGCTGGGCCGACTATTTTTGTGCTTAGTTATTGAATGGCTTTTTCGGATCGACGAGGACGCGAATAAATGAGACCCTTTTGGGCTCTTTTAGACCGCATCTAGTGTGGTTAGACCGTCACTATGCAGCACATCAACCTGCTGTACTTTGGAGAGGTGCTCTTCGGGCTTGTGTCGTCTACTGCTAGACCAGGCTTGGCAACAGCCGTGTAGGCGAATGGGTGTCGGATAGATATATGTTCCGCGCGTCTTCACCGTATTTGCCAGGCGTTGGTTGACCCTGTTTTGGTAAATCAATTTACTCCGCCGGGCACATATGTTGCTTCTCTAAGTAGAGGCGAATGGGTTTTCATCAGTTATGGCCGAAGATAAGAAAATTGCCGCCGAGCTTGCCGCGTTGCGGGCCGATATCGAAGCGCTCAAGGCTCTACAAACTAGCGCTACTGAGGAAGTGGCGAAGGGCGAGAGCGAGCCGGCGCCCCATACGGTCGGCGGTTTCGTGGACGCCGCCTCTCATCTTCCCGAACAGTTTCGTGAGTTTGAGACCGCGATCCGAGATCTCGCTGAAGCGGTTGAAGCAGATATCGCGGAGCATCCGGTGGCCGCGGTTGGCGCCGCATTCCTACTAGGTGTTTTGATTGGCCGCTTGTCGGCGCGTTAGCAAGAGCATTAGCGATGAATTCACTGACCCGTAATCTCAACATCCTGTGGCGTTCAGAGCGATTGCTTGCCGAGGCCGAATGGCGGCGCTCATCGCGTCAGATCACGATCCTGGTGCTGGCCGGCGTGTTTGGCCTGCTGGCTTTGATCATGCTTAACGTCGCCGGTTTCTATTGGTTGGCGACAACTTATGGGACCGCCCAAGCCGCCCTTGCCGTGGCTGTGGCAGACATCGTAATTGCAGCGATACTGGCAGTCTCGGCGCAGTCCCTCAAGACCGCACCTGAAACCGATATGATCCGGGAGTTCCGCGACAGCGCGCTAGCGGAGATTGAGGCGGAAGCGGAGTCTTTCCAGACGCATCTCGTTCAGATCCGCGATGATGTGAAGACGATTGGCGCAACCGTTTCGCAGGTCGCGGCTGATCCCATTGGCAGCCTCTCACCGGCGCTTCTCATTCCAGCAATCAACGCTTTTACCACGGTCGTACGCTCCAAGAAGAAGTGACCGGTTGAGGTTGTCGCCGTAGGGGTTGTTTGGTTTTTAGCGCGGAGAAAGCTTGGAAGCTTTCATGTCCGCCAACTCCTTCTTTAGGAGCTCAAGCTCCTTTTTTTGTGCCTCACTGAGGCCGACTTCAAGCAATCCTGGACTTTCATCATCTCCGGGCCCTTTGGCCAGCTGGGCGGCGGGCGGCTTGTGAGGTTCCTTGGCCAACGTCTCTTTTGCGGTATCGCCGGGGGTTTTGGCGGACGGGTCTTTCAGCGTCTCATGTGAGATATCAAGCAATGTCATGGTCACCGCGGCAAGCACGGGGCCAACAATTAGGCCGGCGCCGCCAAACATTCCGAGCCCCCCGAAGGTACTAATGAGCACCAGGAGATCCGGCATCTCGGTGTCCCCACCCACGAGGATTGGGCGAAGCACGTTGTCTATGTTGCTGACGATGATCGCCGACCAAAGCGCAAGCCCGATTGCCGGTGTCGTCTCGCCCGCGGCCAGCAAGAATATCACGCCAGGGATCCAGACCAGGGAAGTTCCGACGACGGGGAGCATCGATGCGATCACCATGACCGCTCCCCAGAATGCCGCGCCTCCGACTCCAAACATCCAGAAGCCGAGGCCGCCGAGGAGGCCTTGAACGATGCCGATGACAAGCGTGCCTTTGACCGTCGCACGCGTAACCACCACGGCTCGCTGGAAGACGCGTTTTTGAACACCACCGAGGGACAGGGCATAACGCTCCAGGGCATCTAGGAGAGCGGGGCCCTCCTTCAGGAAATAGAACATGGCGTAGAGCATCACGAACAGATTTAGCAGGAACTGAGCGGCATCGGAGGTTAGTGCTGTGATTGCCGACACCGCGAATTCACCGATCGTGGTCGAAAGCTCACCGATTTTGGTCGCAACGGTAGGCGCATAGGCTTCCAGTTGTTTGTGAAACGGCAGCCATTCGGGAAGCTTAGGGTTCTGTCCGGCGGGGGCCTGCAACTGCTGTTGGACCCAAGGGATAGCTTGCTGGCCGACGTCTTTTGCCTGCTCGGCCACAAGCAGCAGCAGAGCGATGCCGGGAAGCAGAATGGCGGAAATTAAAAGCAGCAATGTTAGTGCCGCCGCAAGACCCATGCGGCCACCCAGCTTGGCGGCGATCCAGCTGCACAACGGATAAGCCATTGCGCTGAAGACAGCAGCCAAAAAGAGCGCGATCAGAAAGCTCTGGATCATGCTGAAGAACACGGCTGCGATGGCGGCCGTAATGGCCAGGATGGCAAAGTTCCTGGAGAGCTTGGGCTGATATTGGCTGGTGGGCATCCGCAACTAGCCTTTCCCGCTGCATCGGCAACCGACCCAAGCGTGCGACTGCTTAGTTGTAGCGAATCCGCTTTGCCTACGAAATCAGAGCATGGGTAATGGTTTAACGGCGCTGACGAATTGGCTTGCGATAGGTCTTGTTAGTGAGCTGTCGGTGCAATTAATGCGGCTCACAGTTGCGCCGTGAGGCTGGTTGTCCTTGACAGGCAATCCGGCCTCACGAGCGTGTTCTATTATATACTAGAGCGCCTTGGTCAGGCGTTCGTATCCCTTTGTCAGTTCCGCGCCGAGTGCTGACAAAGCGTCTTGAACTCCTGAGGTTGTCTTATCGAGCTGCGCTTTAGCAGAGAAGTCGTCAAACTTTTTTTCGAGCTCGTCCCATTCCTGTTTGGCTTCCATTGAGCCGAGCTTGATTTGCAGGGCAAGCTCGTCCCGCTTTTTGTTTAGTTCTGCAGTGAGTTTGTCAAAGTCGGTCATTTACTACTCCTTGATTATCATTGTGGTCATCGACCTGAAAAGGCTATCGGGCGCCTTTAGGCAGTCGACGAGGCGGCAAGAGCGGCCTTGAGTTTTTCTTCTTGCTCATTGGAAAGAGAAGTCTTCAGCACCTTTGGATGAAAGCTCTCCATCTCCGGAATGACCTTGTCGGCGGTCGAGCTTTTTATGAGAACGAATAGAGCGGAGGTTTCATTGGAAAGGGTATCTCCGAGGTCTTTGATAAACTCGTCATTGATTCCGTAATCGGAAAGTGAGCCCGACAAGGCGCCGAAGCCGGCACCGGCGATGCCGCCCATCGCCATACCGGCGAGTGGATTTAGAATTAGCAGGCCTGCAATCGCTCCAACCAGCATTCCTGTCGTCATTCCGCTTGCGGCGCCAATGGCTGTAAGGTTGATGGCCTGTTTTACATGGACCTTGCCCTTGTCGTCTCGGACTACGATACAGGCATCCTCCAGGTCAATTAGATGCTCTTTTTGCAATGCGCGCAGCTTAGTTAGGACGTCATCTGCTGCCCCGACACCATCAAAACCCAATACAACAAGATCACTCATAATGCGTATGCCTCAAAATTAGTGGGCACTATAGAGCCCAACGGATTCATCATAGGCGGCTTGCATCGCTAGCTGTCAAGGCGTTCAGTGGCACGATAATGGCCGGACCCAGGGCAACGGCTGCGGACGGCATCCTAATGATACAAATAAGCTTTCATCGAATGAACGGTTACGGAATATTTGCCTATGCAAGGACCTTGAGCCCTTCCGGTAGGGGGGCTGCAGATTAATCTCTACGGGGCGCTTGCGGGGACACGAGATGATCCGGAGTCAGATTGCAAACCGATCGGGCGTGAGTTGCGTAAAGACTATCGAATTGGTAACGGGCTGATCGCGAAATTGGGAGCGATCGTGCTTTGCCAAGGTCGAGCATGGCGGCGTAGATATCACCGGATCTGAAGGCGGTCGGGCTGATATTTCCTCAGACGGCGTTGGTATCGCCACAATTGTGTGGCTACATGTCCGGCTGCTTTCAGCTCAATAGGTTCCCGACGATAGTGCGTCGGGTTCGAAAGGGATCGGTTCAAGCGCGAGGTGTATGATGGCAACGAAGTCGCTACCAACAGTTGGTTCTGGGTCCGTGGGGCTGTCGCGCTATCTTGATGAGATCCGCAAGTTCCCAATGCTTGAACCCAATGAAGAGTACATGCTGGCGAAGAGCTGGCAGGAGCATGGTGATAGCGAAGCGGCCCATAAACTGGTCACATCGCATCTGCGTCTCGTTGCGCGTATAGCCATGGGGTACCGTGGCTATGGATTGCCGATCGGTGAAGTTATTTCGGAGGGCAACGTCGGATTGATGCAGGCGGTCAAGCGCTTCGATCCGGAAAGAGGTTTTCGTCTGGCGACCTATGCAATGTGGTGGATCAGGGCTTCGATCCAGGAATACATCCTCCGCTCCTGGTCGCTCGTCAAAATGGGTACGACGGCGGCGCAAAAGAAGCTGTTCTTTAATCTGCGCCGCGCCAAGTCGCAGCTACAGGCACTGGAAGACGGTGATCTCAAGCCTGAGCACGTAAAAGCGATCGCAACCAAGTTGGGCGTGAGCGAAGATGACGTGGTGTCAATGAACCGTCGGCTTGGCGGGGATAGTTCGCTCAACGCGCCACTGCGCGCGGATGCGGATTCGGGCGGCGAGTGGCAGGACTGGCTCGTTGATGACGGCCCGGACCAGGAAGAGCTGCTGGCGGAGAATGAAGAACTGGTGCGGCGGCGGGAGTATCTGTCCTCAGCGCTTGAAACTTTGAACGATCGCGAGCGGCGTATCTTTGAAGCGCGCCGGCTGGCGGAGGAACCCCTGACGCTGGAAGATCTGTCGGGTGAATTCGGTGTCAGCCGGGAACGCATTCGTCAGATCGAAGTGCGGGCCTTCGAAAAGGTGCAGAAAGTAGTGCAGTCGGAAGCGCGTCGCACCGAAGCCCCGACCGCGGGATAGCAACTTGCTGTCGGGGTATCTCCCCGCCCGCGGCTCAACTGCCCGGGAATTGGGCAGTCTGATTAAACGTGAGTCGAGTTTGTGACAACATTGCAAATTAGCAACATCCTCTGGCGATTGAGTTTTTAAGCGACTCTCTCTGTAACAGTACCTTCGCAAGAATCAATTAGGGTTTGACGTGTGAGAGGGTTGGTCCTCTCAAGAGGCTTTTGTGGTTGTTTTTTAACTCCATTAAAGACTTGCGGGTGCGCGTAGGACCCAAAGCGGCAGAATGCCCTTATCGTCTTTTGAGCCTGGCAGAAAACAAGCCGGCATCAGCTGGTCGAAGTCCGAACGGTCTTGGATGGAGCCGTTCAGTCGTGACTTCGCTAGCAGCAAAGACGCTCCTTTCTCACATGAGCCATCCTGGACAACCTCGACATCGCTCGTTCCAAGATCGCCCAGAGCATACCGACACGACCGCATAGCGCGGTTGGGTAGCGCGGCTTTGTGTTATCAGGAGCGAAGTTGCGTCAAAGCCGATGGCGAGCACCTTTCACGATGATGGAGCGGCCCATGCTGAAGCGCCTCCTTCCACGAACGGTACAGGTCCAGTTGTTGCGGCGTCTGTTCAATTCCCGAGCATATCCTCAGGACACC
>DAOUZE010000480.1 GCA_030665765.1 Filomicrobium sp. | reverse complement strand
ATCGGACATCGTCTTGGGCAGGCCGGCAACCTTCACCTCTTTGGCGAAGCTTGGTGTGACTTCGATGAAGCGGGTTGAGCCTTGCGACAATGCCAGAATGAAGCAGTGTGCGGTTTGGGCCAAGACTGGAACTAGAGGCTTAATATGAAAGCGGTCGGCGACCTGGGTTTCAGCCTCGGGCGCCACCGGCAATCGAAACGTACGGAGTTTCGTTGGTGAGGCGAAGACCGCGAGACCGTCGGCCATGTAAGCCCAGAATGGGCGGTCGTTTTCAAGTTCGGTAAAGGCCTGCTCAAGGGCTGCGATGTGCCGCTTGTTCGCCTTGGCCTCGCGGAGTTGTTCCAGCGCCGAATTGGAAAGGTTCTTAAAGAGGATGCGATCGGCCTGCGCGGAGCGGGTGACGGGTGTCGTCGGTAAATAAATGGAAACGCAGATATTGCCGCGTACCGCGTCCAGTGCTCTGACTTCATCAGTTGTTGGTATGTCTGTGTAAAGCATTCGTTTGGTGTCCATATCCCTGGTTGCGCTGGCGACGATGACAACGAGTGGAGCAAATCACAAGCCCGACGTGAGTCTTGAAGTTTGATGTCGATCGTTTCTTATCTGTCGCGGTGTTGGTCGAAAGCAATGTTGGTTGGCGAAAAGGGTGCTGCCCGGTTTGGTTCGGCCAGCGTCCACGCGTGCGAGCATACCGGTTCGCTAAAGGCGTCTGGTAATCCGAGGAGGCGGGGTGAGGCTCTCGTCGGTATTTTGGTTCCTCACAGCGAGTGTGTGGTACGTGGTGTATACCTACAGCGTTGGCGCAGGCTCATTGCTAGGCTTTCGCTCGCAAGCCTTGTAGCCGTAGACGATGTCACACGCCAGACCGGTCAAGCCGCGCCCGCTCGCGAAGCTGATGTAAACAACGAAAGCCGTGACCAAGGTGCCGATGACGAGGGTGCCCATGATGAATTCTCTACGCGGCAAGCTGAAGTAGGCAGCAATCGTCAATAGCAATATGGCTCCCCCGGCAACAATGGCTGCAACTGTCATTCTCTGCCCTTCATATCCAAACGCACACCATGCAGGCGATGTTGGCTTGTCTTCGTATCCTCGATGCCAGTGGCGTGCTCTGCGTGCGTGAAAAGTTTTTGTTCTTCAAAAATGTCCGGAACCTAGGATAGGTCCCACGCCCGACGAATGCCAGTGCACATGCATGAGACGATTACGCGGAGTGGGTTGGGCGTCGCTGATGTGGTCATCCAGCGACTGTCTCGCGGCTGCAGCGATGATTGCCGCGAGCAACAGTCTCGCAAGACACAGATTACCTGATGCTCGAACAATTTAGATCAGGTAAAGCCAACACCGCGCGGCCTCAGGTGCCGCAGAGGTCCGTCGAGGAGCAAAGACGGCTCAGCCGCGCACCATCTTCAGGGATTTCTTCACCGTCAGCCATGTTAGCCAAGCAATTATCATGGCCAGAATTATGTACGTTGATGGGGGGGCGGCAGCGATGCCGGGCGGCTTCTCCTTATCTATGTAAAAGCCAACGATCCCTAGTCCCGCAGCCCACATCGATAGAGTGACGGCCCAAAGGCCCGTCAGAGTAAACAGCGTCTTGAGCATGTTCCCTGCCCCGTTGATACGACTCTTCATAGGGTGGGGTGATTCGGCGACAGCGGTAGCGCCGAGTCGCACTTCTCCACAAAAACTGCATCTAGTTTTTTGGTGAAAGAGATCTGGGGCGTGGATGCGGGAAGTTTTATTGGGGACCAGTCAGGGCTGCTTGAAATGATCGAGTTTGGTGAGGAGTGACAATGCTCACAGCATCTCCATGCAGTAGACCGCCATGAGGCCTAGAGCAAAAACAACCAGCCCTGTCACCATTCCCTCGATCAACTCGGTCCACGTGTTGCTGTTCGACAATCGGGTAGCGCAATTCTTCAGTGTCAGAGGCAGTTCTGCATGATGCCGCGATTCGCGGGTTGCCGCCCGCATCACGCCGGGGAGCGATGGCGACTTGCACAGGATATGTGCGTAGTGGGGTATTTGATGCTGGGTGCGGTGCGGGACAGGCACTGCAATTCCGGCCGAAGGTTTGGAAGCACGCGTCAGCCGGCCGGGTGTCTGCAGGCGCGTCCAGCCCCCTAAGAGGCCGGTAAACCCGGCCTTCTGCAAAAACAATCAAGAATTTCATCGACCTGTGACGCCTGGAACAGCGGGACGCCGACGACTCCGGCATGTTGGCTTCATCAAACGGCGAGCATACGCCGCCAAGCAGGTTCGAAACACTAGAGGCAGGCATTATGAAAAAGACATTCCTTACCACATTGACCGTCGTCATCGTCGCTGCAACCACGACCCAGGCATTTGCCGTAAGCAGCTCCGTT
>DAOUZE010000277.1 GCA_030665765.1 Filomicrobium sp. | reverse complement strand
TAGAGTGGTAGCAGGGCCCCTTGGCCTTCGGATCAGCTTCGCTGGTTTGCGACTAAAAAACGGGCGACGTCGCCTAAAGGTTGATCTGATGACGGCTGGGTTTGGTCTGGAAAAGATCGGATTGCTGGCACAGCGTTTTCCGCGGATCACCCTGCTGATTGTTGCAGCGCTCACCATTCCCCTTGCCTATGCAGCGGCTAAGGTCGAGTTCTCCAGCGACATCCGTGAGATTTTCCGGTCCGGAACCGCGGAATTCATCAACCTCAAAATGGTTGAAGACCAATATCCGCAAAGCGGTGAGGACGTCCTACTGTTGGTGCAGGCCGACGATCTCTTCACGCGCGAGAATCTAAATCACCTCCGGAATCTGCATCTAGAGCTGCATTTCGTCGACGGCGTGAAGTACGTCTCCTCAATGTTCTCGGCCCATGATCCTCCGGACGCGTCGGGCAACGCTGCGCCTGTGTTCCCGATGGAGCTGCGCGATGAGGGCCTTCCGGCGCTACGTGAAACCGTCCTGAATCACCCATTTGTTTCTGGCAAGCTCCTTTCGGACGATTCCACGACGGCCCTCTTTGTTGTCGCTATCGAGCAGCGGCCCAACATCGAGGATCTTCGACTCGTTGCCAATGAGCTTCGCAGCGTCACCGATAAGGTGCTGGCCGGCACGGACATGCATGCCGAGCTCAGTGGTATCGCCTTCTTCCGTCTTGAGATTGTCGGCGCCCTGATTCGAGATCAGCGCATCCTTATCGGCGCCGGCTTCACCGTCTCCCTGATCATCTGCTTGTTGTTTTTTCGCAGTGTGATCTACGCGCTGCTCGCAGGCGTGCCTGCAGGCATTGCCGTGCTATGGACGATGGGGATCACCCAGCTGCGCGGGCAGGATATCACGGTGTTGACCGGCGTGGTTCCCGGGCTCGTCACTGTGCTCGTCGTTGCCAGTTCCCTCCACTTGATGTTCGGCCTCAAGCGCAATTTGGTCCGGGGCGATTCCGTCAGCGACGCCATAGTATCCTCGGTCCGCGACATCGGTCCCGCCTGCGTTCTGGCCGCCATGACGACGGCGATCGCGCTTTTGTCCCTCACTCTCGTACCGCACGCGCTTGTTTCGGATTTTGGTGTCACCGCAGCCATTGGCACCGCTGTCGCTTTCCTCGTGACGATCACGGTCCTTCCGGCGCTGGCCGCCTTGCTTCTGGGCTGGGGGGACTCGAAGGAAACATCGGATCGCACGGTCGATCGTATCTTCGAGGCGACCAGCGAGGTCTGCCGGCGGCTGGGCCGGAGCATCCTCCACAGCCCTGCCGCATTCCTTGCCGGAGGCATCGTCGTGGCGATTGGAGCCGGCGTGTTGTACGCCACGATTAGCCCTAGCTATCAGTACCGGGACTACCTGCCCAAAAGCAGCCAGGCCTCCAGCGTTATGGACGTTGTCGACGAGCAGTTTGCCGGCACCGAGGCGATACTCCTCCACATTCAATGGCCGGAGAGCTACGCCCTCGAAACACCCGAGACCCTCGCCTTGGTCGAGGAGGCACACAAGACCTTGGAGAAGCTGCCACTCGTCAAAAAGGTGGTTTCCTTGCACAGCATCGAAGCTTGGATGATGGAGGGCGGTCTCAATAAGGTGCAAGTCTTGAGCTTCCTTAAGGAGGCGAAGTCGCCGTTCATCGAACGCATGCTGTCTGTCGACGACAATTCAGCGCTCGTGGCGGGCTACTTCGCCGCAGTGGACGCCTCCGAGCTCGTGCCGGTCCTGGATGCCTTGGAGGAAGACTTGGTGGCATTGCGTGCGGCCCACCCAGGTGTCGGCTTTATCGCCACGGGAATCGCATCGCATTCTGCCCGGGCGAGCTACGAGATGATCGTCGAACTCAACCGAAGCCTTCTGATCGCGATTGGGCTAAATATCTTGCTCATTGGCCTTGTGTTTTGGTCCTTGCGAGCGGGCCTCTACAGCATGTTGACCAATATTCTGCCCATTGCTGTTGCCGGTGCGACCCTCCATCTGACGGGTGTGGGGCTGCAATTCACCTGCGTGGTGGCTTTCACCATCGGCTTTGGCATCGCGGTGGACAACGCCATTCACATTCTGAACTACTATCGCTTGATGCGATCCAAAGGCGAAGCCGTGAAACCAGCTCTTGAGGAAACCATCGCAACCGTTGGTCCGGCTCTCGCGGTCGGCTGCTTTGTGCTGATTGTCGGGTTCGGGGGCACGCTTCTCAGCGAACTTCCCAGCCTGCGCCTGTTTGGAGAAGTCGTCATAATACTCTTGGCAACCGCGCTGCTCGCAAACCTTCTCGTGTTGCCGGCGCTCATTGCATTCGTCGAGGGGCGCCGTGAGCAAGCAAGCGATGCACAGCCGACGCTCAAGAGCAGTTAGACAAGGGCCGTGCCCAGGGAGAACCACATGAGGATCCTGTTTTGGCTGACCGTTCTGCTATCGGTCGCGTTTGTTGCGCCACTACACGCAGACCCTACGCCTCTCGAAGGGACGTGGAGCGGAAGCGGCACAATGCAGCGAATGGACGATCCGCCCCAGAAGCTGACGTGCCGCATCAATTACCGGCGCGAGACCGACAAGGTTTTTCGCGTTGCCGCGAAATGCGTAACGATCTCGAGTACGATCAATCAGACTGGCCAGCTTCTGAAGGTCAACCCGGGCGTTTATGTCGGGGAGTTCTATGTCGCTTCCTACGACATCTCAGGACGGTTACGAGTTGTCATTGACGATACGGTTCAAACCATGACGTTCAAAAGTTTGAGGGCCCAAGGAACTGTGACGCTGACGAAGTCCTGAGCCGATCGTGCGGTACCCGCGACCAGCGAGATGCCCGCAACATTGTGTTGACGGCATCCGGCATTTCCGATGTGCTGCCGTTTGGCATGGGGCGATCATCCCGAGTAGAATCGATCAGAACGCGCGCGCTGGACTTGTTGGAGCGCGGATGGGGGCTGGAGACAGGACCGTGGTGGAACACGCCGTATGCAATGGAGTGTCCTCGCTGCTGTTGATCCCGAAGCTGTCGCGCAGCTTCGCACTGACCATCCCAAAGTTGCCGCCGGATCTGCAAAGCACCGTCGGCGTTGCATATCTCCTGTGCCGGGCGGTGGACACGATTGAGGATTCGCGAGTTGCGCACCCAGACCAGAAAGCATCCCAACTCGATGACTTTCTTGCCGCAGTCGACGACGACGACATCGTACAGGACGTTTCAAGACACTTTACTGCCGAGCTGTCCGGCCAGGTCAGCCGTGAGGAACTCGCCCTTATCGACAATTTGCCTCTTCTGTTTGGTGCCTTGAACGAGTTTTCTCCCAGACAACAGGCTGCCGTTCGAACATGTCTCAGAAAGATGGCGTCCGGGATGAAATCCTACGTTGGCCGTCCGAACGGATTGACCGATATGGGCGAGTTGGATCGCTACTGCTACGTTGTGGCGGGCGTCGTCGGCGAAATGCTCACCGAGCTATTTTGCGACCATTGCTCAGAAATCGACAGTCGCAAAGAAGCCCTCGAGAAGTTGGCTGCAAGCTATGGTCAGGGCTTGCAGATGACGAATATTCTCAAAGACATTTGGGACGACAAACGTGAAGGGCGATGCTGGCTGCCAAAGAACCTTTTTTGTTCCATGAGCCTCGACCTAGATGATTTCGAGAGCGCCACCCGGAGCCCCAATTTCCGCCCGGCCATGCTCCAGCTCGCTACAACTGCGCTGGCGCATTTAGACGACGCCGTCGAATACACTTTGCTGATCCCGCGTCGCCATACTGGCATCCGCCTGTTCTGTCTGTTGGCCGTTGGTATGGCCTATGCGACCCTCAATCGGGTGGTGCAGGTATCCCAATTCTCTTCAGACTATCGGCCGAAAATCTCTCGATCGACTGTCCGCGGCGTCATGCTTGCGGCTCCAATGGTTTGCCGCAGCAATTTCTTAACTCGATGGACTATGGGTAGTATGGCTCGGCTCTGTTATGCGAATGCCGTCCGCGCGTCGTGATTGCTGCGAACGTGCATGACGCCTATTGGCTAACGCATTGTCGAAAGGGCCGGTTCGGGCCGGACCGCATGGATAGGCTCACACCGGGGCCGCGGTCCCTTGGCAAAGCCACTCTGATCCAGGAGGTTAGCGTGATGAAAACTGATGGCCATGTCGTTCTCGTTGACGATCGCGATCGCGAAATCGGCACGGGCGAGAAGCTTGAGGTCCACAGACAGGGTGCTCTACATCGCGCATTTTCGGTGATCATCTGGGATCGGGCGGGGCGGCTGCTCCTGCAGAAGCGCCATCCCAACAAGTACCATTCAGGTGGCTTGTGGACCAATGCGTGTTGTGGTCACCCGCAGCGCGGGGAGGACATCACCGTTGCGGCTCGTCGTCGACTTGAAGAGGAAATGGGATTTTTCTGCCAGATCGAGGCTCTTGGTACGATCTATTACCGCGCGGAACTCGATCAGGGCATGATCGAACATGAGATTGTTCACGTGTTTCGGGGTGTCTATGACGGTGCGGTCACGCCGAACCCCGAAGAGGCGGAAGACCATCGGTGGTCTTCCTTGCAGGATGTGCAAGCCGACGCGTCAGCAACGTCACAAAGTTACAGCGTGTGGTTTCGCAAATATTTGAAAGCGCAATGGCCCGTCGCGCTTGCCCTGCCGAGGAAATCGGGTTGAGATACCTGAGGCATTGTCAGGGCTTTGTCACGTTATCGGCGTTCAGTCGCGGAGAATGTAGCGGGCAACAGGCTTCATGCGGTAGCGGATGCCGCGGCCCAAGTGCGGAATGAAGCGGCGGGCATTGTCAGAGTAAATCGGCTTGAGTCACTTGGCGAGGTTTCTTAGCCTTCGACGGTGCACGATCCCTTCCGTTGTTTCAACAGTTCTCCCGAGGTGATCTGCCTCGTGGTGATGATGTACATCCGCTAACCGCTGTCGCTGCGACAGGTCGAGGATATTCTGTTCGAGCGCGGCATGGACATCTGCCACTAGACGATACGGTTCTGGTGGAGTCGCTTCGGTCCTAT
>DAOUZE010000354.1 GCA_030665765.1 Filomicrobium sp. | reverse complement strand
GTCAGCTGGTCTATGGCCGCCTGGCGCCTTGTCGATGACGCCGACCGCCAGGGTACCATCGAGGCTTTTCACCAGAGCCAATGCGAGGGCCGCGCCGGAATAGCTGGCGCCTGAAATCAGGATGTCGAAGTGTTTGGTCATGTCCTCGGGTCGATCGTTTCTCGGGCAAGTGACTTTGCGCCGCGGTTGGAGGTTCGTAAAGTCCACGCAAAGCGGATGCGTCAATAAATGCGATATCATTGCGACTTCAGGAGAGTACCTGTCATGAGCGAAGACCCAACCAGGGACGCGGTATCCCAACTCGTCGCGTTGCTCGATATCGAGCGGATCGAGGAAACCCTTTTTCGGGGACAGAGTGGTTCGGTCGGGTTCCGGCGGGTTTTCGGCGGGCAGGTGCTGGCGCAAGCGCTTGTTGCCGGGTTACGCAGTGTCGCGCCGGAACGCTCGGTGCATTCGCTACATGGTTACTTCATTTTGCCCGGCGATCTCAGAGAGCCGATTATTTACGAGGTTGAGAACCTGCGCGATGGCGGCAGTTTTTCAACGCGGCGGGTGAAGGCGATCCAGCATGGCAAGGTGATTTTCGTGATGGTGGCGTCATTTCATCGGAGCGAGGAGGGGCTCGATCATGGCGCCGCGATGCCTGATGTACCGCCTCCCAATGAATTAAAGAGCGGGCATGAGTTGTTTGCCGGCAAATTCGCGAATTTGCCCCAGTCCATGCAGCGGTTCTGGAAACGGTTCCATTCGATCGATTTCCGGCCCGTGGACATCTGCCGCTATATGGACCGCAAGCAGCGTAAGCCGGTGCAACATATTTGGTTCAAGGCCGCGGATGTTTTACCCGACAAGCCGGAGGTGCATGTGGCCTTATTGGCCTATGCCTCCGACTTCGCGCTGCTTGAAACAGCGTTGGTGGCGCATGGGAAGCTGCTTTCGGATCCGGACGTGCGTTTGGCCAGCCTTGATCATGCGCTCTGGTTTCACCGGCCGTTCCGGGCCGATCAATGGCTGCTCTATTCTCTCGACAGCCCGAGCAGCTCTGGTGCACGGGGCTTTTGCCGCGGGCAGATTTTCACCGAAGACGGAAATCTGGTGGCTTCAAGTGCGCAGGAAGGTCTGATGCGGATTGGTTGAGCAGCCGGCTTCAAGACGAAAGGGCTGCGCGTTCAATTTGGCGCCGGTCGGCGATGATCTGACGGGAGGCTTCGGCTCCGATACCGATATTGCAGAAAACAACTTCGGCCAAATCCAAGCTGGCTTCGATGGTTTCGGGAACGACCGAAGTGGCCCCTTTCTCCAACAGCTTCAATCCATGTTCGCGGTCGCGGGCCCTGGCGATAATGGGCATTGCGGGGTAGGCCGCGCGTACGGCGGCGACAATCTCTTCAGCGGCGTTGCGATCGTCCATTGTGACGACGAAGCTGGCCGCGTCATTCATGCCGAGTCTTTGCAGGATGTCTGTTTGTGAGGCATCGCCATAGTAGACCGGGCGGCCCTTGCTGCGGAACTTTGCAGCGGTGGCGACGTCAACATCGATTGCGACATGCGCAACGCGTTGCGATTCTAATAGAGATCCCAGGAGTTGGCCGACCCGTCCATAGCCGGCAATGATCACGTGGTTCAACAGAAGACCGTCGGACACCTCCGGCGGCGCTAGTCCGGTCGCGGCGGATTCGGCGCTCGCTGGCGGTGTGAGATAGACACCCACCTGCCTTGCAAATCGAGACAGAATTGGTGTGATCAACATCGACACGATCGTGACCAGGAGTACGAACTGAGAGACGTCATTGGTTACGACGCTAAGCGTTAGCGCAAGGGCCAGAACGATAAACGCAAACTCGCCACCCTGGCCTAGCAGCAAGGCACTCTCGGCGGCAATCGGACGGGCCACGCCAAAGGCGCGCGCAAGCCCATAGATAATGACTGACTTGATCGCTAGGAGTCCGATTATGGAGGCAACGATCCGGAGTGGATCCTGCCAAACGGCCGTGAGGTCGAGGCTGAGACCGATCGACATAAAGAAGAGACCCAGGAGCAGGCCTTTGAAGGGTTCGACATCGACATCGATTTGATGCCGGTATTCGGTTTCGGACAGCAGCAGGCCAGCCAAAAAGGCGCCGAGTGCTAAAGATAGACCAGCGCGTTCGGTGATAACCGCGGTTCCGATAATGGCGAGGAGCACCATCGCCATGAATAGTTCTCGGCTCTTGGTCGTACCAACAAAACGGAACAGCGGCCGCACCACGAGGCGTCCGATAAGGAAGATAACGCAGATCACAAAGGCAGCCTTTGAGAGCGCAATTATCAAGCCTACGGCCATTCCATTGCCGCTTGTCTCTCCCAGCACGCCGGTGAGAAACAGTATCGGTACAACTGCGAGATCTTGAAACAGAAGGATCGAGAAGCTCACTCGTCCTGTCGGTGTGGCAAGGCGCTTGGTCTCGATCAGCAGCTGCATCACGATCGCTGTTGACGACAGAGCAAGGCAGGACCCAAGCACGATCGCTGCTTGCGTGCTGTTGCCGAACGCAAACGCGATGAGCCCGATGACAATGCTCGTCAAAACGACTTGTAACCCGCCTAGCCCGAAGACCAGGTTGCGCATTGAGATCAGGCGTTCGACCGAAAGCTCCAGGCCGATTATGAATAAAAGGAAGACAACTCCAAGTTCGGCAAAGGTGCGAACGCCCTCGGCGTCAGTGATTACGACATAGGAGAGCCAGGGAACTGTATCGGTAAACCGACCGAGCCCATAGGGACCGATCACCAGGCCAGTGACGATGAAACCCAATACTGGGCTGATCGTCAGGCGCTGCATGATTGGCACCAGAAACCCTGCTACGATCAGGAAGATGATCACATCCTGAATTAGTGCGGTGTGCTGATGCATGTGCCTCTATGGGCTCCGTGGCTAGGGACTAGTGAAACTCACCGCGGCTCAATTAGATGTTACGCCCCGTCATTCGGATTCAGCGGCTCAGCACCTTCGGATAAATGACCGGTGGTGCTCCATGAAGCTGGGTGCGGGTTGATAGGTAGTTCCCCTTGGGTGTGTGGTGCGCAGGACTCCCTGACCTTCAACCTTCTTGGTCATGCCGTCACCGCAAATCAAGTGCTTCAGGCGTATGCCACCGCAAGTACGGACAAAACCCCAACCGGTGAAAAGAGTGCCGATCGAGCGTGCGTTCGAGGGAAAGTTTCAGGCGCGCGTCTGATGAGGATCTGCGCTGTCGACGCAGAGTTCACGTTCAGCTGCATAATTTCTAGCCAAAACACCATTTTTGCATAAAAATCATGCAATCATGAGCTACTAAAGGGGATGTGCGCTGTTCGGATATTTCTATTAATCTCTTTTAATTCAACGATTTATGGAATTTCATAAGCTTTGGCACAGGTCTTGAGAGTTGTATCCCGGATCTTTGTCGATACGACCGCTTTTGCTTCCCTGACGAGCCGA
Source organism: Filomicrobium sp. (assembly GCA_030665765.1). Taxonomy (GTDB): domain Bacteria; phylum Pseudomonadota; class Alphaproteobacteria; order Rhizobiales; family Hyphomicrobiaceae; genus Filomicrobium. The sequence goes on along the minus strand of DAOUZE010000354.1, from coordinate 301 downwards.
GCGACGTTTCGTTCTGAAAGCTCCAAGACACGGTCGATTGTTCAGAGGGCTAATGATGAAGTTACTCACAGCCATTATCAAACCCTTCAAACTCGAGGAGGTGCGCGCGGCGCTCACCGATCTGGGCCTTGAAGGCATGACGGTTACGGAAGTTAAAGGCTACGGTCGCCAGAAGGGCCATACCGAAATCTACCGCGGTGCTGAATACGCCGTGAGTTTCCTGCCCAAAATCAAAATTGAAATCGTGGTCCCGACCGAGCAGGTCGAGAAGGCCATCGAGGTCGTGCAAACGGCAGCTCGC
>DAOUZE010000213.1 GCA_030665765.1 Filomicrobium sp. | reverse complement strand
GAGACAGCGACGTGGGCTTCGTCCCTTTTAACCGCAGCGATGGATTCCCACATGCTGGAACCCTTGCCCCGGCGCAGAGCCTGGCTCGGCTTTGCGTCCATGGCAATAACGGTTTCGGTGTCGACAATGCGGCTACGTTTTGCCAGCGCCGGAAATTTTGCGAGCTCAGCCGACACATCATGTGCGTTGCCGAATAGGATGAACTCCAATGCCGGGTGGCGTGACAGGGATATCGACGCCCCATGTATCACAACGCTGGGACCGTGGTCGCCACTCATGGCGTCGAGCGCAATAGTCCGCGGCGCTATCATGCGGTGTTAGGCCTCGTTAAAATCTTCAATTCTTGGCGGCAAAAGGTTCGCTAAAGTTTACGTGTAGGATGCCGCCCATCGCCCTTGGGCGGGTCGGAACATACCCTTTTGCAGGGCGGAAACAACCGATTTATCAGGACTCAGCGTTGCTGTCGTCTTTCAGTTTTTGTAGTGCCGCGAAAGGATTCTCGAGACTCACCTGTTCGGTGCTGTCGGAAGACAACTCGAGTTCAGCGTCGTTCGCACGGGGATAGGGGTCAAGTGTGGCAGCGATCACTTCATAAATTATGCATCCAACTTCGATGGTTTCTTTTGTGATCGGCTCGATTTCTTCGACAGCGAGGGCTTCTTCTTCCTTGGATTGTCTTTCAGGCAGGTGTTCGGGTGGCACAAAAGTGCAGTCGAGGGTTTCCTTGATTGTTTCAGTGATGGTGGAAAGTGAGACGACGCATACGCGCGTAAATTCGGAATCGAGTGTGCCGCTGAGCTCAAAGCGTCCACCGCCAGCATTGCGGATCGAGTATTCGGCGATCAGCCTTGTGCAGGCTTTTACACCGAGTTCTTCGGCGATCGTCAGGCGGAGGCTGTCGCCGGCTTTACGGCGTTCGGAGACACCGCCACGAAGGATTTCGTCGAGGTTGTGGCACCAGCAGATAAGTGCGGTCATGGGTCTGCACTGTCGGATGCAATCAATGCGACATCGGCAAAATTAGCGTTTCCCGTGATAATGTCTTGCAGGGGCTGATCGGCTAGGGCGGTGCGACAGTTGTGCATGTAGTCTGCGATTGCGCTCGCGGCTGGCGAAAGTGGTTCGCTGTATTCGGGCGTTAGAACACGGCTTTGGATGATATTGGTGAGTGCGTTGGACGCTGGTTCGGAAATGGCACTTTGATACTCGAGCACGCGGTCGTAAAGGCCGGCAGCCGCCAGTTTGACCCTCTTGGGGACTGTAATATCGCCGACACCCAATTCTCTCATGCAATCGTCCATATCCGTGACAAAGCGTTCGTTCAGTTTTCTTGAAATAGCCTGAGCGGTTGGTCCTTCGTCGCGGAGCCGATCCAGAATCAAGAAAAGGTGGACGAGGACCATTTCGTAGCGTCCTTCGAGTGTATCAGGTACGCCGAGGTGACTGAAGAACCTTGGTTGGCGTGCCTGTGCCACTACAGCGTCATAAATGTGATCTGCCGTGCGCTGACGCAAACGCCGATCCTTGAACCAAGAGAACATGGTCTTGCCTCTGAGCCTTGCTAATAAGACACCGTCCCCAACTGGAAGGGTGCGATGGATTGTTGTTTCTGCTCAGGCGGTTTAAGCGGCTAATTCGCGTCAACCTCAAGCGATTCGGAGTTGGATCAAACCAAGATGCGCCGTTCTTGCGATAACCCGACGAGAAAGCTACCGGCGAGGGTGTGCTGCCCGCCTGTGTTCAAACGCCAATTCAGTTCGCGTGGTTGCGGTTTGATGCTGGTTGCTGCGGCAGTTCTTTTGGGAGCGGGCTGCAGTGAACAGGTTCTGAAACATGGGCAGCATTTCAGCCAGGGCGATTTGCAGCAGATACAACCAGGAATGAGCCGTGAGCAGGTTCGTTTAACCCTTGGGACGCCGTCGACAACCACAACGGCCAGCGCCACCGGGGGCGATGTTTATTACTACATTTCGAGCATCGCCACACAGGCTGCTTTTTTCAAGCCGAAGGAAGTCGACCGGCAGATTGTGGCGGTTTACTTCAATCCGCTTGGTTCCGTTGATCGGGTAGCGAATTATGGATTGAAAGACGGCAAGGTGTTCGACTTTATCTCGCGAACTACGCCGGCGCCAGGTGGCAAAGAAGACGGTCTCTTGAAGCAGCTGTTCCGTAACCTGGGTACGAAGCAAATCTTCGGCGATTAACGACTGCGATTGGCTGACTTAGGCAGGCGGAGCTGAGCTTTGCCTACATTCTGATAATTCGGTGTGACTTATCCGGTCGAAAACATTCGAGGCGAGCGTCTAGGGCGAACAGGGCTGAGAGGACGGTTGGCCTTTTTTCAAGTTCGCCGCGACAGGTCATAGCGGCCTCGAACACAATCATGTGGCCCTGCATTTTTTATTCTTCTCTCTTCTTGAGTTATGGGGCGTCCGAGGTGTCGCGGGGCATTACGTTGCTCCGCCTGGATGCGTCATGCAGTCGGAAATGAAACTATTTTCTTGGGTGGAGCCAAGCCTTTCCGTATTCCGTGTTGACAATGCTCAGGGAGCCAGGACGTTCACGATGTTTGGGTGCGTGTTGGCGCAGACGTGGCACGAAAGAGAAGTAAGGAGATGAGGTCGAATGAGCACCAACGATTGGGGAAAATTCGTCGGCGCTACTGATGAGCGCATGATGGCCCTTCGAGCGGCGATGCCTGATGTCGCGAAGGCTTTTGGGCGGCTCGCGGGGGCCGCTACCGCCAACGGAGTCCTCGATACAAAGACCAAGGAGTTAATCGCGCTGGCAATTGGAATCGCAGCGCGGCGCGATGGTTGCGTCGCTTATCATGCCAGAGCCGCCGCGAGGCACGGTGCGCAACGGTCTGAGATTTTGGAGACGATCGGAATGGCCGTCTATATGGGTGGTGGACCGTCGATGATCTACGGCGCGGAGGCGCTGTCGGCTTTCGATGCGTTTAGCGAGGCGTCTGTGTGATCGGTCAGCCTACCAGCATCAAAAAAAAAGGCCCCGCGAACGGGACCTTTTCATTGGTTGTCGTCATCAGCGGCTATTGGTGCGCGAGTACGGCCAGCAATAGCAAGGCGACGATGTTGGTGATCTTGATTACTGGGTTGACGGCCGGACCAGCGGTATCCTTGTAGGGATCGCCGACGGTGTCACCGGTGACGGAGGCCATGTGGGCGTCCGAGCCCTTGAGGTGTTTGCCGCCGTCCTTGTCGACAAAGCCATCTTCGAACGACTTCTTGGCGTTATCCCATGCGCCCCCGCCGGATGTCATCGAGATGGCCACAAAGAGGCCGGTGACGATGACGCCAAGCAGCATGGCACCGACCGCTGAGAATGCGGCGCCTTTACCGCCGATGGCGCTGATTACGAAGAACAGCACGATCGGCGAAAGCAGCGGCAACAGCGACGGGACGATCATTTCCTTGATTGCGGCACGGGTTAGCAAGTCGACCGCGGTCGCATAGTCGGGTCGGTCGGTGCCTTCCATGATGCCGGGTTTTTCGCGGAACTGCCGGCGGACCTCTTCAACAATCTGACTGCCGGCGCGGCCGACTGCCGTCATCGCCATCCCGCTGAACAGGAATGGAATTAAGCCGCCCAAGAGCAGGCCGACAACGACGTAGGGATTATCGAGACCGAAATTGATCTCGACGTCCTTGAAATACGGGAACTTGTCTGGATTCGCGATGAAGTACTTGAGGTCGTAGTTGTAGGCTGCGAACAAGACCAGTGCACCGAGGCCGGCGGAGCCAATTGCATAACCCTTGGTGACGGCCTTGGTGGTGTTGCCGACAGCGTCGAGAGCGTCGGTGGATTTACGTACCTCGGTAGGTAGGCCGGCCATTTCCGCGATGCCACCGGCGTTGTCGGTGACGGGACCGAATGCATCGAGGGCAACAACCATACCGGCGAGGCCGAGCATGGTGGTTGTCGCAATGGCGGTTCCAAACAAGCCGGCGAGGTTAAAGGTGAGTAAAATGCCAGCTACGATCACGATCGTTGGCAGGGCTGTCGCTTCGAGCGAAACGGCAAGTCCCTGGATCACGTTGGTGCCGTGACCTGTGACGGATGCCTGGGAGATCGAGCGGACGGGGCGGAAACCAATGCCCGTATAGAACTCGGTGATCCAGACAATTGCGCCGGTGACGGCAAGGCCCACGAGACCACATAGGAACAGGTTCAACCCAGTGATTTCAACACCGGTCGTGGTCGTTGCAATCACGCCGAAGCCGTTTTCCTTGTCGCCGAAGACGATGTAGTTGGCGGCGGCAAGACCAGCAATCGAGAGCACCGCGGTAGCGATAAACCCGCGATACAATGCACCCATGATGGAGTTGTTGGAGCCAAGTTTGACGAAGAAGGTGCCGATGATCGACGTCACGAGGCAGACCGCGCCGATGGCGAGTGGATAAACCATGAGCGAGTGCAGTTCCGGCGAATCGAGGAAGAAGATTGCCGCTAGCACCATGGTGGCCACGACGGTCACCGCATAGGTCTCGAAGAGGTCAGCAGCCATGCCGGCGCAGTCGCCGACGTTGTCGCCAACGTTGTCGGCGATGGTCGCGGGGTTACGGGGATCATCTTCGGGAATGCCTGCTTCGACTTTACCGACGAGATCGCCGCCGACGTCTGCGCCCTTGGTGAAGATTCCGCCGCCGAGACGGGCGAAGATGGAGATCAGCGAGGCGCCGAAGCCCAAAGCGACGAGTGCATCGACGACAGTGCGCGATGCTGGTTCAAAGCCGAACGCTCCTGTGAGTAGGAAGTAGTAACCGGTAACGCCGAGAAGGGCGAGGCCGGCGACCAACATGCCGGTGACCGCGCCGGATTTAAAGGCGAGGTCGAGGCCGGCGGCCAATGACTGAGAGGCGGCTTGCGCGGTTCGAACGTTGGCGCGAACCGAGACGTGCATGCCGATGTAGCCAGCGGCGCCTGACAAGACTGCTCCGATCAGAAAACCGATGGCGACGTAGTGGCCCAAGAGGGCCCAAACGATGACAAAGATTATGGCGCCGACAATGGCGATCGTTGTGTACTGGCGTCCGAGATAGGCCTGGGCGCCCTCACGAATGGCGCCGGCGATCTCTTGCATGCGGGCATTGCCAGCATCTGCAGACATAACACTTTGGATTGTATACACGGCGTAAATAATCGAGAGAACACCGCAAGCGATGATCCCCCATAGGATCTCGTTCATGTCCTAAGTCCCTCCCGGAAGGGCCAGTGGCGGGTGGATGCAGCAACGCGTCAAACGCGTAGCGCCTCATTGCCTCTAATGGCGAATGAGCGCGCGGACCATGCCAAATTGATTTAGCGCTTGCAACAAAGCGGCTTACATAATTCGTACTAGCTCGGTCTGAATTGGTGTATTAATGAGCAAACAAATACGTAAGAAGCGCCGATAACACAATGGGTTACCGGCGTTTCTTGGGGTTTTCAGGGACTAATTTTAAATCAGCGGCGCTTACAGGGGCGAGCCTGAATTGAACACGACCAGCCGCTCGCTTGGCGGCTGCAGGCCTTCCGCTTGGCGTTGGCTCGCTTGAAATAGGCCCAAGACGTTCCGTATTCGAAGGCAGTGAATTCCTGCCAATCCCTGATCGCGGCATTGAGGGCGGCTCGCTTGGACCGGTGGCCGTTGGAGCTGGCGTAGTGGGTGTGCTCGGTATAACAAACCTTTCGGCCGACGCGGACCCAATCATGCATGCTGGCCATTCCGGTTTCGTCGGCCTGTGCTGGAAGTACTGTAAACGTTGCTGCCAACGCTGCTGCCACGATGAGTGCGTGCTTAAGCGTCATTGTAGTTCCCCCGAAAGACATTCAATTGATAGAAGTGGGTGTCACTTTGGCAGACTATCTGCTTCGATAATATCGGCTATTGGGACGTTGCCGCATGAAAGTCGGGCGGCGCTGCATAATGATCACAGCCGCTGACTTAGATCGGAATTTCTTCGGCGTTGTGGGGCAGTACTTGTCGAACCACTGGGATGCCAACGGCATCTATCAGCGCTGGCAGGGACGGGCTTCCACAGTGCACGTCCATGAGATTCCGCGAGCTGACGTTCCTGAAGAACAGTCGAATTTCTTGGCGCTTGCAACGCGGAATTCAGCCCAGCGGGGTCCGTATTCGAGTCGCGTGAAGCCGGCCCATGACTTGGCGGCATCGGCCTTTGCCTGACGCAGACTGGGCCACGTTCCGGTCTGACCATAGTGGAAGTGATCGGCCATACACAGACGGCCCTTTTCGATACCAATTTTATGCATCGCAGCAAGCCCGCGGACTTCGCGCATTGTATCGGCGCTTGCTTGATAGGGAATTGCTGCCGTT
>DAOUZE010000105.1 GCA_030665765.1 Filomicrobium sp. | reverse complement strand
CTTGAGTCATTGTTGAGATGGTCAGTTGACCCTTGAATGGGCCGAAGTGGTCGCTGGATAGGGTCTTTGCAGATCGGCGAACATGCTGTCTGAATGAAGGCATGCATAGCGGTTGAACTTATTCCCGCGGGACGGTGAATGAATGCATGAAAGGGTCATACGACCGCGCCGCCCGTGCTATCATTTGAGGAGCTTGCCACTTCGGCGGCGACTGTGTGGAGGATTGATTATGAGGACCGAAGTAGAAATCCGTAGACGCATCATAGAAGCCCTAGGGGCTACCGAAGGAAGCCCGTGGAGCACACGAAAGGGCATTCTCGAGCTTTGCGTTAGTGAAGGTGCCGAAGAAACAACTGCGGACGAAGTGATCTCCAGCCTTATCACCAGCGGTGAGTTAAATTGGACAACAGATCTTCAGTGTGGCCATGAGTTGATTGGCTTGCGCACAGGAACGGAAACAATCGAAGCGGCATAGGTCGAAACGCTAAACTGCTGAGCCATCTGAAAAACCTGAAGCTGATCAATGAATAATGGCCCAAGTCTAGAGACAAACGAAACCAATTGGAATTAACGGTTGCTCGCCGCCGCCCGACGGGCAACTTCCTCTGCGGAGATCTCTCCATCGGCCACCAAGGCATTAACGCACTTGTTGGAGAGCCGATGCCCGTTCTCGTTCATACACTGTCTCAGCTCTTTGCTGCCTACCATGTAGGAGTTGCAGTAGGAGCGGTAATCACTGCGGCAAGCCAACTTGGTGCGGAAGCTGATTGCACCGGCCTCGGTTGTCGATATGGCCGACGCGCTGCAAAAAATGGCGGCGGTCAATAGGCTGCAAGCGAATATGCCTTTGAATGTTGCAGTCTCAACAAACATTGCGTGTCTCCTCCCGAGCAACTTTACCAAGTCAATAGCAAGACAACTAGCCCGCCGTCCAGTTCTTCACTGTGGCGAAAGAGGCTTGGAAAGCCGTAATGATAAGGTGTTCGCGCGTGAGCGATGTTAAGATTGCCATGGCGCCTGCACGAACTGCAACATACTCAGCGACCCCACCGCTCTTAATGTCGACCTCAATCGAATTCAACGTGCGCATAGTTCAATGGACCGGGCCCGCAGCCGCGACCAGCAATTGACCTGAGCCGGAAGCTGCTTGACCATTATATGCCGCAATGCTCGCGGTCTTAATGACCTCAAACCCTGCAATGGAGGCCCGATCTTTGGCGGAAGTCGCTGTGTCCATGCCGAGACAGGCTTCACCTGAACTCACGATCCGTGCGGTCGTGACAGGTATGCTGATCGGTGCCATTCTCACTCCATGCAACGTCTACAGCGGGCTCAAAATCGGCTGGACTTTCAACATGTCGGTAGCTGCCGGGCTGATCGGCTTTGCTTTTTGGACCGCGGCGCAGAAGACATTCGCAACGCCTGCATACGGGTTGCGCGAAAATAACATTAACCAAACGACGGCATCTTCGGCGGCGTCGATAATTTCGGCCGGGCTGGCGGCCCCGATACCGGCGTTAGCGCTTCTGACCGGGCAGACATTAACTTTCCCAGTCTTGGCGCTTTGGATGTTTGTCGTCAGCGTGCTTGGCGTTGTTGTTGCCGCGGGCATGCGCAATCAGCTGCTGTTTCGCGAAAATTTGCCCTTCCCCTCTGGCGTCGTCACGGCCGAGACAATGCGTGAAATACATGGCGGCGGCGAGGAAGCGCACGCGCGGCTGAGGCTCTTGTCCATCACAGCGAGCATCAGCGCCATGCTCAAATTTGTAGTATCGGGATTTGGCGTTGGACAGATCGGCCTGCCAATCAAGATCGCCATCAGCCCGCCCGTTGGCGCCGCAGCACCCACCAGCGTCACGGCAATGAACCTTGGTTTTGCGCTCGACCCGTCTTTGCTCATGTTTGGGTTTGGAGCGATCTCGGGAATTCGGATCGGCGTCTCGGCCCTGATTGGCGCCGTGCTCGGGTGGGGAGTGCTGGCGCCCCTCGCGCTGCAAAACGGCTGGGTTGCTCCCGGGAATAGCAATCCTGATGTGGTTTGGTTCGGATCGATCGTCGAATGGTTGCTTTGGCCTGGGGTAGCACTAATGGTGACCGCGTCGCTAACGTCATTCGCAATCTCCATGCTGCGAATGGCCGTACAACGTCGTGAAAAACAACCACCGGATCCACGCATCGTGAGGGCGGGCACTATTGATCGCCGCAAACTGATCCCCGCCTTCCTAATCGCGCTCGTGATGTGCGTCGCCGCGCAGATCAGTATCTTCGGAATCGGGCCACTCCAAGCCGTCATAGCTGTCTTGTTGAGCTATGTGCTTGCAATCGTCTCTGCTCGCGTTTCCGGTGAGACCGGAATTACGCCCATCGGCGCGCTGGGCAAGATCACACAGCTAACCTTTGGTGCGATCTCACCCAGTAACGTCACCGCCAACCTGATGACGGCAAACGTCACCGGCGGTGCGGCCGGCCAATGCGCCGACCTTATGCACGATCTGCGTACCGGCCAGATGATCGGAGCGACTCCAGGTTTCCAGGTCATCGCTCAGCTGTTCGGTGTTCTGACCGGCTCGCTCGTTGCGGCGATCACCTATCTCGCTTTGATCCCCAATCCCCAGGCTCAGCTGATTACAGCGGAGTGGCCGGCACCCGCGGTCGCAATCTGGAAAGCCGTTGCCGAGGTCATGAGCGGCGGCGTGGATGCTATGCCGCCCGCCGCTTGGCCTGCTATTGCGATAGCCTCGGCGACCGGAGTTGGTCTTGCTATCGCCGAGCGTGTAACTCCGCAATCCCTCCGACGCTTCATCCCCAGCGGTTCAGCGATCGGTCTCGCGTTTGTTATTCCTGCCTGGAATTCGATCTCGCTATTTGCGGGCGCTTTCGTGACGATGCTGATCGCTCGCCTCTATCCGCGTTGGGCCGAACGTCGCCTTATCGTTGTCGCCGCGGGACTCATCGTCGGCGAGAGCCTGGCCGGAGTGGCCGGTGCGATGGTCAGCATTCTTTGGTAGTGAATCGCTGACCTTTGTTTTGAGGGCTCTCGAAAGTAAAAGATGGAACATTTGGGACGCCGAGGCGGACGTTTCGCCATACTTTCTGGCGGCGGGGAAGGCGGACATGAGGGGACCTAACCCAGCGATCCCGTCGACGTGCCCGAACACACACGAACACATAAATGGACCACTCCACCGCATCCCGTTACCGTCAACCACACTGGCATTTCGGAACGACAAATAATAACCTTGCCGCTTCTCTTTCAGGGCGAACGCAATGAAATCGGGGCACGGCAAAGCCATCCCATATCACGCCATGTTTGATGACGCTTTTCGCAAGGATCCCTTTCCCTTATACGCCTATCTACATGGGAAGGCTTCAGTGATTTGGGACGGCATCCAGCAAGCTCGGGTCGTCTCCCGCGCCGACGATGTGCAACGCATTCTGCTGGACGCAAAGACGTTTTCTTCAAATCGTGTCTCACTCGGTCGTGCGCGGTTTTCCGATCTCGAACTCGAATCGCTTTTCGATACGATCGAACGGCTCATGCTTCAACGCGACGAGCCCGACCACACCCGCTATGGCTATATTAGTCGCAAAGGGGTTCGGCGGACCGCCGAGCACAAGCCCATCGCCGATCGGCAGGAGCTGGTCTGTCGCAAGATGGTTCGGCGATCGCACTTCAATGTTATTGTTGCGGCTTGGCTGGTGACGGTCCCTGCAGCGGCCATCCTGTCCGCATGCCTATGCCAGTTGCTACAATCCATTATGTAGTCCGCAGAATCTTGCTCTAAGCTATTTTTGTTTTCATTCTTCAGTCCGCACTCCACAGGGGGGCTGCTCGATCGAACTGCACGCTGTCGCCCTCGTTTTACTATCTGCGGCGATGCACCCATTGAGGGATCTCGGCCTCAAGGGGATTGCAAACCCAGCATCGGCATATCTGGGCGTAAGCATCGGGTGGGTGTTTATCGCGGCAGTGCAGACGTTTCTTCAAGGGCGGTCCTTAATCCTGCCGCCGGAGGCGTGGTGGCCAGCGGCAGCCTCAGCTCTCGGCCTGACCTGCTATTACTACGGGACACTCGCAGCTCTGCAGCGCGGCCATCTATCGGCCTACTATCCGATTATTCGCTCCGCGCCGCTGGCTATCATTCTCTTCAACTCGATGTTTTTTGGCGAGACGTACTCCGCTCTCGCCCTCCTTGGCGTTCTGATGGTCGTGTTCTCCGGACTTCTAATACAGAAACCGTCCGATCGCCTTTTCGATGATCCAATAGCACTTGGGTTCGCCGTGTTGGCGATGGTTGCTTCAGCCGTCTATTCGATCGCCGATTCTGTTGCGATGAGACATGTCGAACCATCTCCATTTTTGTTCTGGGTCTACCTATTCGTATCGCTTCTGCTTGGGCTGATTTGTCTGGCGGACCCGAGGCGGAGTGCTCAATTGAGAACGCGGTTGTTTGAAAGTTGGCAGGGCTCCTGGCCGCGAATTCTAACGGCAAGCCTCACGTCATACGCATCCTACTATCTGATCCTTTTAGCCTTTCAACTCCAAGCAGATCCAGCCTATGTCAGCGCCATTCGTCAGGCCTACATCCCCCTTTCCATTATTCTTGCAGCCTTCGTTTTGCGGGAACAGGGATCGCTCCAACGGCTCGGCTGGGCAATTCTTCTGGCGATCGGAATCGTCATTATCGTATTCCAGTGACTTGTCGCCAGAATGCCATCTTCATGGAGCCCTCAGCTATTTTTAACGGCTATTGATCTCACGCCACGCATATCCACCGATGACACGGCTAAGATACGTGGATTGTGCAAGCCTAAATCCCGAACCCCTGCGGGCGGTAATAAGAGGCTATTTGATTGATCTAACTGGAGTTCCCCCGAGAGCCTCGTCGCGCAATGGCGTTCATGTGCGCGCCCTATCACGCTTGCGTGAGAACATTTGCAAATATAGCGCTGACGGTCGCCACAACGATCCCGGCTTGACTTCGGGACTTGACCGTTCGTTCAGAACTGACCGATAAACGGCGGAACGGTCGGCCGGACAGGTCCTAGCATAAAGAAGCTCAATGAACGCATTGAGAAAATCTGTCGCCTACTTGTGCGCCGCCGCCCTGATATGGACGGTGGTCATATCGAGTGTTATGCCGCCAGCGGCCGCGACACCTCAAGGCTTAACCGGTCCGGCAAGCGCGTCTCACACCCAGTCCGGCACCGCAGCAATGGACCACGGGCACTTTGCGCACCACGACAATGGCAACGCGCAGAACACCGCGCATAGTGATTTATTGGGAAGCCCGCATCGCGCCGTCGTTTGCATTATCACCTGTCTTGATGCGATCGCGGCAAAGCTGCTTCCAAAAGCTACTGACGGCACACCACCCATCGAGCCTTTGTTCCTGCCGATCCATTGGCCACGCGTCGCTCTCGGGCCGTCGCGCCATCATCAGGTTCGGCTCGCCTACTGGCCCGCCGGTCCACCTGGCGTCACTTTGGCAAGCGGCACCGGGACCGAGCGCGTGCTCGCCCTAAACGCCCGCATGCGCAACTAAGAACCTTCGAAACATCGATCCCGCACCGTCTTCCAAAACGGTGCGCCTTGGCATGGGCCTCACCTTTGCGTGGTGACCCAGCTGTCCGGAAGTTTCGAGGAATTGACGCATGAAATCCCAATTTTTGCGAGCTGCTACCGCCACGGCTCTGGTTGCCATCTCCGCGCCCGTTGACCTGCTTGCCCCGCTCTCGCTGGCCCCGTGGGTCGCCGCTTCAAAGGCAAATGAGACAAAGGGCGCCGTCAAATGGACCTGTCCGATGCATCCCCACTACATCGCCAGAGAGTCAGGCGCTTGTCCGATTTGCGGCATGGACCTGGTCAAGCTCGAGACGGACGCGGATAAAGCTTCCTCGTCGTCAGGCCCGCAGCGCACAGCCATCGTCGTTGCACCCGAGACTTTACAGACAATGGGCGTGCGCATCGCTAAAGCGGAACGCACCAGTTTCGGTCGGATCATCCGCAGCTTTGGCATTGTCGCGGAAAACGAGCGGCTGCAGACAGAACTGAGTGCGCGGCTGGAGGGCTGGGTGGAGGATCTGCGCATCCGCGCCGTCGGCGATCAGGTCAAGCAGGGCGACCTGTTGTTCACGCTCTACGCGCCCGAGTTCATTGTTTCTCAGCGCGACTATCTGGACGCCTTGAAGGGCCGCAGCCGCACGCGCATCAATTCGATCAAAACCCGGCTACGCGCGTTTGGGATGCAGGAACGGGCGGTCAAGCAACTCGAGCGCCAACGCGAGGTAATGGAGTTCGTACCGTTTTTTGCGGACCGTGACGGCACAGTTGCGATGATCGAATTGCGCCCCGGCAGCTACGCCAAACGCGGCACGATGATGACCAGAATTCAAGACTATTCCCAAGTCTGGCTGAAGGTCGGCGTTTCCGAAAAAGATCTTACGTTCATCAGGCCTGGAACGCCTGCGAGGGTAACCTTCCCCAACATTCCAGGACGCGAAGTGTTCGCCAAGGTCGAGTACGTTTATCCAACGATCGACCCGAAAACCCGGACAGGACAGGTCCGTCTCGTGCTGGATAACAAGGACGGCCAACTACGGCCCGGCGCTTACTCTGATATCGCCTTCGAGGTCGGCAGCGAGCAACGCCTTGCGGTCCCCTCCGAAGCGATTCTAAAGAGCGGCGGCGGACGGCATGTCGTTGCCTCACTAGGGGGCGGCCGGTTTGAGCCGCGCGCGGTCAAGACCGGCCTCATCTCCGGGCGTTGGACGGAGATCTCAGGCGAGATCGAGGCGGGCGACGACATCGTCGTTTCCGGCCAATTCCTACTCGATTCAGAAAGCGCGTTGCGCGAGAGCTTCCGCAAATTGGAACGCCTACAGTTGCCGCTGGCGCTGATCAAACTCGACGCTACACAGTTCGCAATGTTCGACCACTTTATCGATGCGGCACTCTACATTCACGAGGCGCTAATCGACGGCTACGATGTCGAGTCGAAGTTTCTCGATCCCGCCATCCAGGTAAAGACGTTGCTGTGGCCAACCTTCCAGCACACCAAGCTAGCCTTCGTCATGGAAGATGCGGTTAAAGCCATCCGCAAGGCGCAGGCATCGCGAACCGACAGCGAGACAAAGCTGGCCCTGGCTGAATTGGTCTCCGCCCTTGAGCCTTGGATACGCGGGCGCGCATCCGGACATTACCGCGAAAAGAAAGTTGCAATGCATCGCGACGCCGCGTCAGGACGTAGCTGGCTCCAGGTCGAGGGCAAACCGCTCAATCCCTATGGAGAAGGCAGTTCATCGCAACTGCCCTGGCCGGAAACTAAATCGACCGACGAAGCTGAGACGCAAAAGGGTGTAACCAAAGCAGAGCCGTCACAACCGGCAATGCCAGGTCATCGCCATTAACGGCGCTCGCACACGGAAGGCGCCGCGATGTCTCAGCACGAACATGACTTCACCGGCCACGACCCGACGCAATCATTCGTCGCCAAGGTCATCGACTGGTCTGTCAGCAACCAGCTACTCGTCCTGGTCGGTGCGCTGGCCCTTGTCGTCATGGGCTGGTTGGCGATTAACAAGACGCCGCTTGATGCCATTCCGGACCTGACTGATACGCAGGTTATTATACGCACGGAATTTGCCGGGCAGTCGCCGCAGATCGTCGAAGACCTTGTCACCTACCCTTTGTCGACAACGCTCTTGGGACTGCCCAAGACCAAAGCCGTGCGCGGTTTCTCGCTGTTTGGAACAAGCTTCGTCTATGTCATTTTTGACGACGATGTCGACCAGTACTGGGCCCGCTCGCGGGTCATCGAAGCCCTATCTTCGGCCACCGCTTCCCTGCCCCCCAACGCGACACCCCAGCTTGGGCCTGACGCCACCGGTGTCGGCTGGATCTATCAATACGCACTCATCGACAAGTCCGGCACGCGCGATCTTGCACAGCTACGATCGCTGCAGGATTGGTTCTTGAAATTCGAGCTGGCCACGGTCCCTGGCGTTTCGGAGGTCGCCTCCGTCGGCGGCTTCGTCAAGGAATACCAGGTACTGGTCGATCCGAACCGGCTGCGTGCCTACAACGTACCGCTGTCGCGTATCAATGAGGCCGTGAGGGCCGCCTCCAGCGAAGTCGGCGGCCGGGTCATCGAGCAGGCTGAGACCGAGCTCATTATTCGCTCGATGGGTTACATAGAGAACCTCGCCCAGCTCAAAGATGTTGTGGTCTACTCCGACAGCGGCACGCCCGTTGTTCTCTCCGACATAGCCAACGTGGTGGAAGGGCCCGAGTTGAGGCGCGGTGTCGTTGAGCTGGGTGGTGCTGGCGAAGTGGTCAGCGGCATCATCGTTATGCGCTCGGGCGAAAACGCGCTGACCGTGATCGATGCGCTGCAAAAGAAAATCTCAGCACTGCAAAGCGGACTTCCCGAAGGCGTGGAGATCGTTACGGTCTACGATCGCGCTCCGCTGATCAGAGGCGCCGTTGCCTATCTGACAACAAAGCTCATCGAGGAAGGCATCGTAGTTGCGCTGGTCTGCTTCGTCTTCCTGCTCCACGTCCGCTCGGCCTTCGTAGCGATCATAACTCTGCCGCTTGGCGTTCTTGCTGCTTTCATCGTCATGGCCGAGCAAGGGATCACCGCGAACATCATGTCGCTTGGCGGAATTGCCATCGCTATCGGTGCCATGGTCGATGCCTCCATCGTCATGGTCGAGAACGCGCACCGCAAGCTATCGATGATGGCCCCTGAGGCCACCGCGCAGGAGCGAAGCGACGCTGTCTTGCTGGCCGCCAAGGAAGTCGGCCCCGGTCTGTTCTTCTCACTGCTCATCATCACGGTTTCATTCCTGCCGGTGTTTGCATTGACCGGGCAGAGCTACAGGCTGTTCGCACCGCTCGCGTTTACCAAGACCTACGCCATGGCGTTTGCCGCGTTCCTTTCGGTGACGCTCGTCCCTGTGTTGATGGTCTGGCTTGTCCGTGGGCGTGTTCTGAAGGAGATGCAAAACCCGCTGAACTGGGTGTTCGTCGCCATCTACAGGCCGTTGTTGCGGCTGGCGCTCAAGGTGCGATGGCTGGTCCTCATATTGATGCTAGGTGCGATCGCCTCGGTGGCTTATCCAATCTCGAAAATCGGTAGCGAATTCATGCCAGCGCTTTATGAGGGCGAACTGCTCTATATGCCGACGACGCTGCCTGGGGTTTCGATCGGCAAGGGCAAGGAAATCCTCGCCCAGACAAACCGCTTGATCGAAACCGTTCCCGAAGTCGAGCGCGTCTTTGGTAAGCTCGGCCGGGCCGATACGGCGACCGATCCGGCGCCAATCTCGATGATCGAAACCTGGATCAAGCTGAAGCCGCAGTCCGAATGGCGCAGCGGCCTGACCAGCAAGCAGCTCATTGCCGAATTGGACCAACGCACAAAAATCCCCGGCCTAGTGAATTCCTGGGGCTATCCGATCAAGACCCGCATGGACATGATCTCGACCGGAATCCGCACGCCGATTGGCATCAAGATTTCCGGCAACGATCTTGCCACCATCGAGCGGGTGGCGCTGGCGGTCGAGGGAGTTGTCAAAGACGTGCCCGGTACGCGCTCGGCGTTCGCCGACCGGGTGCAGGGGGGCAAGTATCTGGAGATCCGCCCAGACCGGCGTGAACTGGCCCGCCGAAATATCGACTTGGCCGTCTTCCAGTCCGTTATCCAGACGGCTCTCGGCGGTATGAAGCTGGCTGAAAGCGTCCAGGGCCGCGAGCGCTACAACATCATCCTGCGCTACGACCGCCCGTACCGCGAAACCACCGATCAGCTTGGCGACATCCTGATCCCCACACCGCAAGGCCAGCATATCCCCCTGGCTGAGCTGGCCGAGATCGCTTACGTCGACGGACCGCCGCTTATCCGTTCGGAAAACGCTCGCCTGACGGGCTGGGTGTTCGTCGATATCGCCAACCGGGACATCGGCGGCTATGTCGCCGAGGCGCAGACCACCATCGCACGATCGGTCGATTTGCCGCCGGGTTATGCCATTACCTGGTCGGGGCAGTTTGAACAGATGCAGGAGGCCCGCGAGCGGTTGAGCATCGCCATCCCCGCGGTCGTCCTCATTATCTTCGTTCTCTTGATGCTGCACTTCGGCAAGTTAGACCGGACCTTGATGATCATGTTGTCGCTTCCGTTCGGTCTAATCGGTGGGCTGTGGGCGGTCTATCTGGCCGGTTACAACCTGTCCGTCGCCGTTGCCGTTGGGTTCATCGCGCTCGGCGGCATCGCCGTCGAAACAGCCGTGGTGATGTTGCTCTACATCGATGGCCAAATGCGCGAGCATCCACCGAGCACGTTCAAGGAACTCCGCGATGGTGTGATCGCCGGCGCAGCCCTGCGTGTTCGCCCCAAGCTGATGACAGTGCTGGTGATCGTCGCCGGCCTCGCACCGATCTTTGTCACCGATGGACTTGGCTCTGACGTTATGCGGCGCATTGCCTTACCCATGCTCGGCGGCATGGCATCGACAACACTGCTAACTCTGATCGTCATACCTGTCGTCTACCTCATTTGGGAGGGCAGACGGTTTCGCAAGCACGACAGCGCGCCAACGCAGACAGCTACGATTCCTGTCCCAGCGGAATAGAAGTTTTGCGTGCGGACTAGAACAACAGAGGGAATGATCGAATGAACAACAACCATCCCACCGGCTTGCCGCAGCTGCTTGTGGCGTTCATCG
>DAOUZE010000117.1 GCA_030665765.1 Filomicrobium sp. | reverse complement strand
TGGCGGAGGGAGAGGGATTCGAACCCTCGAGACGGTTACCCGCCTACACGCGTTCCAGGCGTGCGCCTTCGACCACTCGGCCACCCCTCCAAAGTCAGCTCTTTCAAGCGAAGCGCGCAATATACTCGGAAGTCGCCGCGGAGCAAGGGTTCTCAGTGCCGCTGCAGCTGCCGTCCCAGTAAGCATAGCCTCGCAAGTAGCCGTGTGTCGGGGCTCAGCGCTCACGCCTTGAACGGGCCGCGGTTCCGGGGTAGCCAAATGTAACAACAAACGATTCGGTTCGCATGGCGCTCTTACACGATCTTTTCGCCCTACTCCTTTGGCCGTTCAAGCTTGCCTATTGGACGGTGATGTGGGCTATCCAGGCCACTGTGTGGTTCGCGAAATGGGTCCTGAACCTAGTTGTCGGCGTGGCGTTGCCGGCGCTACGGTTCTTGGCCTTTGTGTTCCTGTTGATTGGCACCATCGCCTTGGTTTCGGACGCCACACCGGCGCTCGACGGGTTTGGGCCGTTCGAGCCGACACTGTTTGTCGAGCACTGGCGCGGTCTCGCGCCAAAGAGCGTCAGCGCTGCGCAGGACGCGTTGTCTGAATCCACGCATCCCCTTGTCTGGGACATCGGCGTCGCCAGCATCATCAATCTGCCGACGTTCTTCATATTCGGCGTCCTTGGGTTGCTCGCGGCTTTTGCCGGGCAACGCCGCGAAAGGCTCGATGTTTTTGTCAACTAGATGCACTGCCGAGCCGGATTCCAACTCTAGCGCTTGAAAGCGAAGCCCTGGCCGGTTGCGCTATCAACGACCAGCGGTGCCAGATCCACCTGAGGAAAATAGACTAGCGTGGCCTATATCGCTGTTGTGGCTACTGAAAACTCCGAGACTGACCAGGACTACGAGAACGCTCACCAATAGCATGATCACCCGATTGTGGCGGCGATTGACCGCCGCGACATCCGTTGCCGTCAACACGTCCTGGTCGTCGAGACTGGCGCGAACGCCGAATGTTTTCTTAAAGGCGGAGCGGCGCACGTCACCGACATCGATGATGGGAACGTTGGCACGGGCTGCAATGCGCTCGCCAATCTCGACGAATGGGAAGGCCGGATCGACGTTCCGCTCACTAATGTAACCAAGCTTGATGTGGCTACCGTCCTTCAGACAAACCCGGGCGCCCTTCATGATGACGGGGGCAAGCGAACCGCCGTATATCTCGCGCCGCACCTCGACGGCTTCGATATCCTCGTAGGGAATGTCCGTGGTCCGGTAGCTGAACAGGCTCAAAACACCGCGCGATTGCGGCAATCGAATGCGGACCGCCTTTTCGCCGAGCACCACGCGGCCCCGGATCGAGGAAACAAGTTCGATCAACAAGAGCGCCATGATGAATAAAAAGCCGGCCGACAGAACAATCAGGCCCGTGGTTCCCACCCACTGCCCTTGGGACAGCCTTGCGTAAAGCATGGGACCAAGGCTCACGAAAAACGGCAACAGCATCAAAAAAACAAGCGAGAAGACTACCTTACGCAACGTGCCGGAGGCGTAAACGCGGCGGCCAGTAGCAACCTTGGGCCCCGGCGCCTCACCCGATTTGGTTGTTGTCGCCTCGCTCATCTTACTCCCTCATGCGTATTTTCATTTTCAAGAAACGGCGGACAAGCTCGCCAGCTTGTGATCGGTCCGTGCGACACCTGCTCTTAGCGCCCTTGCCTAAAAGCACTATATCAGAGCGCATTCGGCCCTCGAAAAAGGTTTCAAGCATGTTCTTATTCAAGAAATCCGCTGCAAAGGTGGCGACGACAGTTGCCCTGCCTGGCCGGCCCGAAGAAGTAGCGACGGCGATGAACCACTATTTGCTCGGCACACCGCTCAAGGGCCCGTACCCGGAGGGACACCAAAAGGCCATGTTCGGGCTTGGCTGTTTTTGGGGCGCAGAGCGGAAGTTCTGGGGATTGGGAAAGGGCATCATTGCAACGGCAGTCGGTTACTCTGGCGGAGATACGCCAAATCCGACGTATGACGAAGTTTGTACCGGCCTCACTAACCATAACGAAGTCGTGCTGGTCGTGTTCGACCCAACGAAGATATCCTATGAGACCTTGTTGAAGACGTTCTGGGAGAGCCACAATCCAACACAGGGCATGCGGCAAGGAAACGACGTGGGCACCCAGTACCGCTCGGGCATTTACGTGTACAGCGATGCACAAAGGGAAGCAGCGAAAGAGTCTCTTCAGGGCTACCAGGACGCACTGAATGCGCGAGGTCATAGCGCCATTACCACCGAGATCGAGGCAGCAGGACCGTTCTATTTCGCCGAAGATTATCATCAACAGTATCTGGCGAAAGTGCCGAGTGGTTATTGCGGGCTCGGCGGAACCGGCGTCAGCTGCCCAGTTGGGGCCCGCGGTTAGCGTTGCTTAGGCGATCACCCGTAAGCTTCTCGGTCGGAGCGGGCTTCAGCTCAATGCACCGCTGCGCGACCGTTCCAGATCATGCCAAACCATCCCCGTGCCTTGCTGACCTCTTTTTCCGGGGTTGGCGTTGGCCCGGCTGCGGCTGTTTCGGCCGCAGTAGTTTTGGACTGTGGATCTTTGTCGGCCCGCTCTCCTGCCGCTGCAACGGCTTCGGACTGCGCCGCAGGTACTGCCATTGGCTTCGCTTGGCTTGTCGCGACGGGCTCGGGGAGGGTAGTGTCGGCCGGCTCAGCCTCGGCCAAACGCCCAGGATTGGCGTCGGGAAGCGCAATGTCGGCGATCGGGCTCGGGCCACCTTTCGGAGCCGCGGCCAGCACCGAACGGCAGGCCTGAGGCAAGTCAGCCAGCGTTACCGGCGGCTTGGGTTTACGCTTCTTCGCCTTCTTTTTCTTGGGTCGCGCTTTCTTGGGTTTTTCCATCCACGCCTTGGTGTTAGCGTACCATTTCTCGGCAACCGCGCAGCTCGTCCCGCGCGGTTTGCCTTGACTACGGCACCCCGTACTGCCCGGCGGGCACTTTATGCGGATATGCATGTGATAGTGGTGGCCGCGCCAGCCCTGGATCTTTGCAAGCCACGGCTTGTCACCGCCAGCAGCGCGGCACAGGGCGAGCTTGATGGCTGGATTAACACCGATGCGTTCGACCTCTTTGTAGGAAGCGGCTCGCTTGATGAGGGCAACAACCTTCGGTGTGAAGACCGCTTTGTTGACGGATAGCGTATTCTTCAGCATCGACACCGCAGATATGCTCTCGCGCTCTGACCAGGTGAAACGACGGTCAGGCATGGGTGTCAACCAGATGTCTGCATCCAAACCGACTTGATGACTGGCATGGCCGGAGGTCATCGGCCCACCGCGCGGTTGCGTCAAATCTCCAACCAGGAGGCCCGGCCACTCGCCGGCCTTTTTCGATTCCGTCGCGAGCTTCTTGACCAGATCAACGAGAACCGGATGCCCCCAGTTACGGTTGCGAGACAGGCGCATGGCTTGCCAGGCCGGTCCATCGACAGGAAGCCACTCGCCACCCGAGAGACATCCGCGGGAATAAAAGCCAATGGCGCGGGGCGCCAGCGCAGCGGCGCGGCTCTTGGCACCGAATAGTTTTTTCGCTGGGACGGCATGTTTCTTTTTGACCTTGCTCTTGGCTGCGGGCGCTTCCTGCTTGGCAGCGGGTGGGGCCGCAGCAACTGGCGCCGTTGCCGCATATGCGCCGAGCAGCGTTACGCAGAATAAGGAAAAAAACCTACCTAAACGAACAGTCCGCCACATATCGGTCCCTCCGCCGTCACCGACGTAATCTAAAGTGGCTTAGTTCGTTGTGGGGCCAAAATATGACGACGGGCTTTTTAGTTGCGCCTCGACTTGGAGCTGAATGGTAGGGCAAGGGACCAAAAAAGCCTTGTCGGACTAAAGGTTTGGTATTCCTCCAGGCCGATCGCCATGCCCTCGTGACCTTTTTTGGGCTGGGCAGTATAGGTGCCGAAAAGTCGGTCCCAAACCGACAAATTGAAACCGTAGTTCGAATCATGCTCGGACCTGATGATCGAGTGATGCACGCGGTGCATGTCCGGGGTTACGATCACTAGTCGTAACAGCCGGTCCAACCTCGACGGCAGAGCGATATTGGCGTGGTTGAAGATTGCGCAACCATTGAGGATTACCTCGAAGACGACAATGGCGATGGCTGTTGGGCCGAACACTAACACCAACGCGATTTTCCACAGCATCGATAGAGCGATCTCAATAGGATGAAAGCGGATCGCAGTCGACACATCGATGTCGACATCGGCGTGATGGACCTGATGCAATTGCCAGAACAGAGGCACCTTGTGGGAGACGTAGTGCTGAAACCAGATCGCCAGGTCTAGGATCAGCAATGCAAGGATGAATTCCAGCCAAAGGGGCCAACTGAGGACGTTGAACAATCCCCACCCCTGTCGCTCAGCGTAGATGGCGGTGGCGACGGCGATCAGCGGCACCGCCAGCATGCCCATCAGTCTAACGACTAGTGTATCAATGGCGACGATTGAGAAGTTGGTAAGCCAGCGCCGAGCCTTGGGAGCCCTCAGTTTGCGCCTGGGAATGGCAAGCTCGATTAGCGCCATCACCAGCAGAATTCCCGCAAAAACGGAAAAACGCAGTACGGGCTCGCTTAGTCCAGGTAGAACTTCCATCTGTGATCCCAGCTGGTGATTGAAGTTGCCTGGACTATACGCACGCGGGGCAATCAAGCGTTCACAACAAAGCGAGATCGTGCGCGGCATTGCGTGGCGGACTGGTGGAGGCGGATGATGGCGATGCTCGCGTTGCCGACGGAAATGCCCGAGAACGAAGCGCCGCGCGCGCACTTTTTGCTGACGCACGGCGCGAGACAGCCAATGAACAGCCCGTTTTTCGAAATCTTGGTGCCTGCTTTGTTGCGGTGCGGAGTAGCGGTATCGCGTTTCGAACTCGCCTACATGGTCGATAACCGGGAGAACGGAAAACGACGTCCGCCGCCAAGGATCGAAAAGCTATTACCGGAATTTCTCGCCGCGGTTGATCAACTGCGCGAACAAATCGATCCGCGGCAGAAACTTCTGATCGGGGGTAAGTCGATGGGTGGACGTATCGCGAGCATGCTAGCCGACGAGCTGTTCGACGCTGGAAAGATCAGCGGGCTCGTCTGCCTCGGTTACCCGTTCCATCCGCCCAAGAAACCTGAAAACATGAGGACGGCCCACCTGGCGGACCTAACGACGCCCGCGCTGTTTGCGCAAGGCGTGCGGGACCCCTTCGGCACACATGATGAGGTTGCGGACTTTAAGCTATCGCCGGCGATCAGTTTCCACTGGGTTAACGACGGCGATCACGATTTCCGTCCGCGCAGCAAAAGCGGATTTACACGCAAAGACAATATCGAAGGCGCGGCCGCTGCACTGTCTGACTTCGCCGCGGCCCTATAACTAAAACTGAAGCAACAGGCACAATCTGTTAGCCTGTCTATTCGGCGGGTGCAGTAGCGGGCTCTGGAACGCGTTTTGGCAGTAGGCTCGCAGCAATGAAGACGCTGGCGGAAATGAGTGCCAGGATCCGGAACAGCATATCAAATCCCCAGTTGGCGTGGACCCATCCTATAAATGGCAGCGAAATCGCCAACACCGTGAAGGTGAGAACGAACCGGGCGCCGTAGATCGACGCACGCAGTTCCGGCGTCGCGGTCTTGCCGATGATGTAATCGTTGATCGGCAACTGGCCGAATGAGCCCGTGACGAAGAACAACGCCACGATCAAAGCCCACCAACCAGTCAATCCCGGCATCAGGAGAAAACAGACACACTGCAAGGCGGACACGAAGAGAAACATCGTGCGGGGACCGGCCGTGTCGAGCAAATGCCCAACCGCCAGCTGCGCCAACGAGGCAACTCCAGCGACGATAAACGTCGCCCAGCCAATCATGGTCGCGGTCTCGGCAATGCCTGTCAGGCGCTCTTCGAAGATCTTCGGCAGTGCGAATGTCACCGACTGGAATACGAAAGCCGAAATGCCGGCGGTGAATAGGATGATCAATGTGATGCGCAGATAGATCTCCCGGTCGGTCTGCGGCAGGTAGGTCTTTCTCTTTTGCGTGGTTGGAGCCGCGCGCGCCGCGGCGCGTTTCTGCTTTGGAAGATGAACGATCTCGGGCCACATCAGCATGATGTAGGCAGCGCCCAGTACGAGCGAAGTTATGCCCGGCCAGAAAAACGCCGAACGCCAGCCGGCTGAGTCGATCATCAGGCCTGTCAGTAGCGCTGCACCGCCGACGCCAAGATTGCCCCAAATGCCATTTAGCGCCAGCGCCATGCCGGTTCGCTTGGCACCCTCGACGACCAAGGTTAGACCGACGGGGTGATAGATTGCGGCGAACATGCCAACAAAGAACAAACCAATGGCCATCTCGATGGGCGTTCTGGCGAACGCGCATGCGATGGAAAAGACGCCAATGCCAAGGAAGAAGATCGCCATCATGCCCTCCCGGCTCCAGCGGTCGGCAAGCCAACCGGCGGGTAACGAGAAGATTCCGAATGCAATGAAACCCGGCGTCGCGTAGGCGATCAGCTCGCTGTAGGGTATTCCCCAATCGAAACGCAACACGAGGGCGGCCACGGTGGCGAAGACCAGCATCACCAGGTGGTCGAGAAAGTGCCCCAAGTTGAGCAGCAGAAAATGCAGCTTGGCTTTCGTCACGCAAAGCCTTCCATGTGATGTTGTCTGTTGCGAGCAAATACAGTCGCAATCCGGCTTAAGGGAGAAGCATATCATTATACCCCAGGCAGTTCCCGAGGAGCCAGCATCATATCGGGCTTACGCTATCGCGATGCTGTCGCGGCAATCGTTTGGCTTGTGCGAGGCGCTGGGCTTCGAGCAGCGTGCGGTCGCGCCCGCGAAAACGGGAAAATCGAGTATGCCCAGCTCATTTTCGGCGACGCACTGATCTTACTGGAGGCCGATAGCAACAACCCCACGGCACCAGACCCGCGCCGCTGGTGCCGAGATTGTGATGGAACCGGCAGGCAACGATTGCGGTGGCCAGCTCCACCACTGCTGCGCCCCTCAAGGGCATGCCTGGAGCTTCGGCAGTTATAGTCTCTAGACGGCCGAGCACGTTTTAAGCGCCGCCTTTTACATCACGGACGCTGGTGACGGGCGACAGCAGCTCGCTGAAGGGCGGACGTGGTGAGCCGGTCGAGTTTGAGGTGCTGCGCGAGGAGCTGCAGGAACCGAGCCTCCTCGGCATGAACCGTTTCGTCGGAGGCGGCGACCTCACAGGCCAGGACATAGGCCGTTTCGCGCATATGGTCGGGCAACGAGACCGCAATAGACTCTAGGACATTATCGAGACCGTTGGTGCCCGACATCAGCAGACCACAGGCCTGAGCATGCTCGACCAGTGTGGTTTCATCAAAGTCAGCAAATGCCGGCAACTCCTTGACGATCGTCCCGATGCGTCGGAGTTCGCGGTCTGACATCTGGTTGTCGGCAGCCGACGTTGTGATCATGGCGTAGATCAGCGCTTCCTGCGGCGTAAGCGTACGCGTCATTAAAAGCTCCAATGTTGAAACATGCTTGTTATCTAACGAGCACAGACTGGCGATCAAGGTCCGACTCTAGTTGTATGGCCACAAATCGAGGGCATGTTTCAACGCGCGCGTTGACGCGCATGCGGCGTGACCACTAGGTTTGCGGCGACAGGCTCGCACTTCGATCGTGCGGTGCACGCAACGGAATAATCATTTGCAGACAGGCCGTCATGCCCCTCGAACTCGATTCAGAACTCCTCGCAGCCGCCGGTAGCTCCAGAGCTTGGCCTTTTGAAGAGGCTCGGCGGCTGATCACGCGCCTGGGCCGTCTCAAGGATGACGCCGATAAGACTGTTATCTTCGAGACGGGCTATGGACCATCGGGGCTGCCGCACATTGGCACCTTCGGCGAGGTGGCGCGTACGTCAATGGTCCGGCACGCTTTTGAAATCCTCACTGAAGGCAAGCGCAAGACACGGCTGATCTGCTTCTCCGATGACATGGACGGACTTCGCAAGGTCCCAACCAACGTCCCCAACCAGGAGATGCTTGCCGCGTACCTCGATCAACCGTTGTCGAGTGTTCCAGACCCCTTCGGCGATGAGCATTCAAGCTTCGCAGCGCATAACAACGCACGGCTTCGGGAGTTCCTCGACCGGTTTGGCTTCGAGTATGAGTTTTTCTCGGCGACTGAGTGCTACGCCTCGGGAATGATGGACGAGACGCTGCTCAAGATGCTCGCCGTCTACGATCAGGTGATGGACATCATCCTGCCGACGCTGGGGCCGGAGCGGCGGGCGACCTATTCTCCCTTCCTTCCCGTTTGCAAGCGCACTGGCAAAGTCCTACAAGTGCCAATGATCGAGCGTCACCCGGACAAGGGCACCATCGTTTTTGAAGACCCCGAGACCGGGGAGCGCATTGAGACCAAGGTGACGGGCGGCGCGGTCAAGTGCCAGTGGAAAGCCGACTGGGCGATGCGCTGGACGGCGCTGGGTGTCGACTACGAAATGGCCGGCAAGGACTTGATAGAGTCGGTAAATCTATCCTCGAAAATCTGCCGGGCGCTCGGCGGCACTCCGCCGGAGGGCTTCAACTACGAGCTGTTCCTGGACGAAAACGGGGAGAAGATTTCGAAATCCAAGGGCAACGGGCTGACCATCGAGGAGTGGCTCAATTATGCCAGCCCAGAGAGCCTAGAGCTTTACATGTTCCAAAAGCCGAAGACAGCAAAGCGGCTTTACTTCGATGTGATCCCGCGGACGGTCGATGAGTATTTTCAGCATCTTCGCGCGTATCCGCGCAATGAGCCGAAACAGAAGCTCGACAACCCGGTCTGGCATATTCATGGGGGCGCGCCACCGCAAGTCGATCTACCCATCACCTTCGCATTGCTGCTCAATCTCGTCTCGGCATCGAATGCCCATGAGCGCGCAATCCTGTGGGGTTTCATCAAGCGTCTGGCCCCCGATGCAACGCCTGAAACACATCCCAAGCTTGATGAACACGTTGGCTACGCGATCCGCTATTACGAGGATTTCGTTGCGCCCGAGAAGCGCTTCCGTCTGCCCGTCGATCAGGAGAGGCAGGCGTTGGATGCGCTCGACCAGGCGCTCGGCACCGTGCCTGATGGCGTGGGCGCAGCCGAATTGCAGAACATTGTTTTCGAAGCCGGCAAGTCCAACGGCTACACGAAGGAAAACCTGCGGGAATGGTTCAAGGCGATCTACGAAGTGCTCTTAGGCTCCAGCCAAGGCCCGCGGTTCGGTTCGTTCATCGAGCTGTACGGTATTGAAAACACCCGGACACTGATTGCAAAAGGGCTCACTGGCGAGCTCGTCGCAGGGGCGGAGGATACTCTTGCGGAACGGTAAGCGGATCGGAGTGATTATCCCAGCGCTTAATGAGGAAGGTGCAATCGGTAAGGTGATCGCCGCGGTGCCGGATTGGGTCGACTGCGTAGTCGTTGCCGACAATGGCTCCAGGGACAGCACCAGCGAGGTCGCCCGTCAAGCCGGCGCGCAGGTGGTTAGCGAAAATGAAAGGGGTTACGGCGCCGCTTGCCTTGCTGGACTGCGGGCGCTGCCGCCGAGCGACATCATCGTTTTCCTGGATGGCGACTATTCCGACTACCCAGAGGAGATGGAGTACCTTGTCGATCCGATCCTTCGCGTGGGCGCCGACATGGTCATCGGTTCGCGCGTTCTCGGCGGCGCGGAACGTGGCTCACTGACGCCACAGCAAGTGTTCGGCAATTGGCTGGCGACGCGTCTTATCGGCTTCATCTGGGG
>DAOUZE010000393.1 GCA_030665765.1 Filomicrobium sp. | reverse complement strand
TGAGGGCGAAGGCCCATGGTATCGCCGCGATCCGCGCGTAAAAAAACAAATCGAAAAGAGCGGATACTTTGGGCTTGGACATGAGGCTGACGAGCAATGGCGCGAAGAGAACGAGTAAGCGGTAAATTGCACCGCGTCCTCTGCATAGCGGTGCTCGCCGCAGCAGCACTGTTCGTAGCTGGCGGCTCCTGGGCTCATAATGGCGTTGTCCACGAAACTAAGGAGGAGGCTCGCAAGCACCGCGCACTCGACGAAAACACGGCCGGCTTCCCAAAGATAAAGGGCGGCGATTTCCGCTTGCTCGATCACAACGGGGCAACAAGAACATCAAAGGACCCCGACGGGCGCTTTCAGCTCGTGTTCTTTGGTTACGCAACGTGCAAGGCGATTTGCTCGGTGGCATTGCCACGCATGGCCGAAGCCGTGGAGCATTTGGAAAACGGCGGCTTGGTCGTAACGCCAGTATTGATAACTGTCGACCCTGAACGCGACACCGTTAAAAACCTCGCAATCGCCGTACCCAAGATCCATCCGCGAATGGTCGGACTAACTGGCGGCCTTGAAGCTCTCGGGCGGGCTTACGAAGCCTTCCAGGTCGAGCGGAAAACCGTGTTTGAACACCCCGAATACGGAGCCGTTTACGCCCATGGCTCGTTCATCTTCTTGTTGGCGCCAGACGGGACCTTCAAGACGCTGCTGCCGCCCATCCTAAGCGTGGAGCGTATTGCGGAACTCGTGCGGGAATACGTGGACGAAAAGAAATAGATTGGCGCCCAGATGCTGCGGGCGTCATCAACTCCGTTTGGCTCATTTGTGAACTTGAAACCGGGAACGTGACTGTTTCACCGGAGTGCGGTCGCTCTAAAAGGAAGCTGTAACAAGCATGACGTCAGGCTTTCAAAAACCGCCGGTTTCCCAGCCCTGTCCTCTAGAACGCTCGCTACGATTATCGTCGCAGGCTCTATCGCAACCGTTGCATTCGATCTTTTCGGGCAGGTGATTTCGCCAATGCTCGGCTTCGCCAACCTTGCCCCAATCCCGCTCGCCACCCGCACCTGGCAGGTCATCTTTGGCGACGCCTATGGGCCGGGGGGCACTTGCTTCACTACGTTGCCGGCGTGATCGACTACCCGATCGGCTGGATGTTCATCTGGCGGTCGGCAATGGAACGCATCGCCCCACAGCACAATTGGTTGCTTTCGGCGACGCTGTATGGCGTTGGCCTCTGGGTATTCGCACTCTAAGTGATGGCGCTTTTGGTAGCCGGCAATCCCGCCTTCCTCGGCTTCATTCAGCCCCCCTGGGTGGCGCTCGTCGGACTCATCCTCTTTGCGTGGGCTGTCGCGTATGTCGTGCGCCTTCGTACCTGACATGTGGACTACGGAGAAGGCTGTGCGAGTTCCGATGGCGCAGCCTCGTCATTCCGCTTCGGTGCCTGCTGATTGGTACCCGCGCCAGTCGCTCCCGGTGTTGATTTGTTGTTTTTGACCTGCCATGGCGCCGATTTGAAGTAAGCCGAGATCTGCGCGGCCCAAATCAACAGCGCGAATCCAAAGATATTGACAAACGCTGTCAGCAGGAACGTGTGGCCGAGCTGGTCTAGCATCATCCCGAATAACATGGCCAAGAACTGCCCCGACAAGAACACGCCGAGTGCTTGCTGCCCGACCTGACAGCAGGTTGAAACCAGCGGGCCTTTGATCACGCGCAGATTGTCACCGTTGGGGCCGGCAAGCGCGTAAGCAAGATACGCGAGGCAGAGGAAGTGGGCGAAGCGCAGAATTCCGAAATTAGTCTTGTCGATGAGCGGTTCGATTGCACGACGCGCTGCGCCGAAGGCTTCGAAATTCTTATAAAGCCACTCGTAAGCGAAGGGGACCGTAAAAACGAGGCCGACCGCCGCGGCGATCATCACGCGGCGATCGATCGGCGGCGCTGGGATCCACCCGCGCATAAAAGCGAAGCCGGTGAAGAAGACCAGTTGCCAAGCGAACGGATTGAAGAACCATTCGCGGTCGCTCCACGGCTCGGCCGGTAGATTGAGGAATCCCATCGTCGCCAACAGCCAAAGGCTGATCATAAATCCGAAGACATATACCCGTCCCAGCTGCGAAAGCGCCATCACGACCGGAATCATCGTCAGAATGACGAGGTACATCGGCAGGATGTCGAAGTAGTTGGGAACGTAGGTTAGCGTGAGCAGCCCAACGAGGTTGGTGCCCGTGTCGCCAGACAGGAACGGCACGAGATTGAGCCCGCGAGTGTAAGCCCCGTTGGTCTGAAGCCAGGCATCCCCGACAACTATGAGGCCAGAGACGAGAAAAAAGATGCAGATATGTGCCCAATAGACTTGCCAGCACCGATAGGCGATGCGCGAGGTGCCAAGTGCAAATCCCTGCTCATTGAACAACCGCCCGAAAGCAATCGCTGAGGCCATTCCCGAACAGAACACAAAGATCTCGGTTGCATCGGAGAATCCGAAGCGCGCTGGAATGAAGGCGTTCCAGCTGTTGAAGGGCAGATGCGCCATAAAGATGATGAACATCCCAATGCCACGAAAAAAGTCGAGCCGGATATCGCGTTGGCGGCCGGGCTTTTGGGATCTAGATACCATCGACATAATCTGATGCCTCAACCTGACGGACAATTACGCTGAACATGTCCCCGCGCGTCGCACGGACGAGTTTCTCGGCGAAAGCGCCTCGCTCGGCAACCCGCACCCCGCGACCGGCAAAGGCCACGGCGCTCTCCTCAAAGCGCGTCTTACCTAAACCGACGCCGCAGCGCATGTTCGTCTGCTTCAATTCGATAAGAGCAAGGCTCTCGTCCTTTATCACGATCACCACGATGTGAAGCGCCTCCTCCCTAGTTGCCGCAAGCTCGCCGATCTCCAATTCGAGCCCGCCGCCAGCGACAACCGCGATAATTGTCCATTCGGACGCAGCGACCTTGGCGATAGCGGCTAGCGGCTCCGCCACCCCGATAGTGCAGAACCTTCCGGTTTCATTGGCCCTGAGCGTCAATCAACGTCAACACTTCTCCGCCGGGGCTGCCGTAGGCGTGTTGGACACCGTGAGTGTGGAAGGTGCCAGCCACAATATCAGCAATGCGGCTGGAGGTGGTCTATGAGACGGGTGTCATCCGCTCTTTTTGATCTGCGGAAATTGAAGCTCGGGTGAGAGCTTGTCGTTGCTCAGGCGTGACCGATCAACGGTCCCCGTTCAATTTGAGTCGGTGATGCACGGCGCATCAGCAGGCACTCTTCGCTCGCCTTCACGAACCGGTCCTCGGCTTTCAGCGCGCTCCGCAGCCGGTTAACGGCGTCGAACGATGCAGCTTCGCCAGATTGGGCTGCAAGCATCATCAG
>DAOUZE010000528.1 GCA_030665765.1 Filomicrobium sp. | reverse complement strand
TTAGCGATGCACGATTGTGACGTGATGGTCGCCGTCGGCGCGCGCTTTGATGATCGCATCACAGGGCGCATCGACGCTTTTTCACCCGGTTCGCAAAAGATACACATCGATATCGATCCCTCATCGATCAACAAGAACGTGTTAGTTGACGTCCCCATCGTCGGCGATGTCGCCTACACGCTGGAGGACATGCTGCGCATTTGGAAATCGAAGACGCCGCAGATTGACAAGGCCGCCCACAAGGCCTGGTGGAAGCAGATTGACCAGTGGCGCGCAAAGAAATCGCTTTCCTACAAGCATTCGCGTGATGTGATCATGCCGCAGTACGCGGTTGAGCGGCTCTACGAACTGACTAAGGATCGTGATCCATACATCACGACCGAGGTTGGCCAGCACCAGATGTGGGCGGCACAGTACTTCCGTTTCGAGGAGCCCAACCGGTGGATGACGTCCGGTGGGCTCGGCACAATGGGCTATGGGCTGCCGGCGGCCATCGGCGCCCAGATGGCGCACCCCAAGTCGCTCGTCATCGATATTGCCGGCGATGCGTCGATCCTGATGAACATGCAAGAGGCATCCACCGCCGTGCAGTTTGAGCTGCCGGTCAAGGTGTTTATCGTGAACAACCAGTACATGGGTATGGTACGTCAGTGGCAGCAGCTTCTTCACGGCAACCGGCTCTCCCACAGCTACACCGAAAGCCTGCCAGACTTCGTCAAGCTAGCAGAGGCGTATGGCTGGACGGGCATGAAGTGCGAGAATCCCGCCGAGCTCGATGATGCGATCCGCGAGATGATCGACACGAAGGGTCCCGTCATTTTCGACTGCCGCGTGGCGACGCTTGCCAACTGTTTCCCTATGATCCCGTCGGGAAAGGCACACAATGAGATGCTGCTCGGTGACGACGTTACCGAGGAAGAGGTCGAGCATGCGATCAGCGAAGAGGGCAAAGTGCTGGTATGAGGCCGCGCCAGATCCTTGCAGCACTCATGTCCAGCGTTCTCCTTGCCGGTGCCAGTCCGCTGCCGGCTCAGCCAAACCCGGAGTGGGATCAGATCGCCAACATTAAGGCTGCGGCGACGCGGCTTGCCGCCTTGCAGCGCAGACGTGGGGCCAGCCGGGCATATGAATTCATCGATGCTTGCTATAGGACGCACATGCTCTCCGAGGAGTACACCAAGGCGCTCGAGGCGTGCATTGCGCAGGACTATATGGAGACGCAGGTGCTTGCACTCGTCTACTCGCGCGTGCCGCCCGATGAGCTGAGGCGGCAAGGCGTACCGAGCCCGCAATTGCTGGCTGGTGCAATGGGTCAGCGCATCACCGCGGCGTTCGCTAACTATAAGATTCGGGTGTCCTACGTCGAAGTTTTCAAGAAGCTCGTCGACGAGCACGGGTTCCCGCTTTTTTTCAAGACGCTCTTTCCCGGTTCGAAGACGCCTCCCATGAACAATCTATCGCCGCCCGAGGCGGATCAGAAACAAGAGTAGTCGCGCCTATGGTCAATACATTCACTAAGAGCGTTCCAAAGAGCCACTACGTCGGCCCCGGCGCCGCGCAGGAGGTTGTCTCGCGCACGCTGTCCGTGCTCGTCGACAACGAGCCGGGTGTGCTGGCGCGCGTCATCGGACTGTTTTCCGGACGCGGCTACAACATCGACTCGCTGACCGTGACGGAGACC